>JAJYJR010000048.1 GCA_021789355.1 Chloroflexota bacterium
GTTCCGCGACCAGGGGTATGCCCGGCCCCACCGGGTGACACGCGGGAACATCACGCGGCGCGCGGGGAATCGTCCTTCCGGCGTCTGACAGGTTCGCGGCACGCGCGCGTCCGGCGGAACGCGTCAGATCCGGCGGGTGTCGACGTCGGTGACGATCGTGCCGCCGAAGCGACCGACGATCTCGCATACCGCGACGAGGTCCGCGTCCTCGAAGCGGCCCGCCAGCACGGACTCGGGCACGACCGGGTAGCTCGGATGGCCCAGGGTTGCGATCCGCACCTGGTCGTCGGCGAGCGGCAGAGCGAGGTGCAGGGCCCTGAATGACGCCTCAGCCGCCCGGGCCGGCGGCGAACGAGGCGGCGACGGAGTGCATTGCGGACCTCGGGAAGCAGGTTGCCAGTGTCCGCCGCGCCCACAGTCGAGGAGGGCGACATCGGCCCTCAGTCGTCGCGGCAGCCCGGCCTCGAGCAGCGTTTCCTGGCTGGGATGTGGGAGTTCCCGGTGGGCGATGCCGAGAGCCGCACCTGCTTCGCCCTCTGGCAGGCCGAGTTCGCGGCCCTTGGCTGGGTGGACGGCAAGCTGCGGGGCGTGGGGTCGCGCGACGATCTGGCGATGGCGACGTACATGGTCGAGCGGGGCATCCGGACCATCGAGGAGTGGCTTCGGTCGTCACAGGGCGATGGGCCCGCGATCGTGACCGGTGCGGACATCGCCGTGCCACGAGTGCGGATCGGCGACTGGAACGACTGTCAACGTCGCCCGAAACCTGAACAGATAGCGCCGGTCGAAACCTGTACACCCCTCAGTGCTCCTTGGCGCCCGTGAGCACCTCCTCGCGCTTGCCCCGCAGCCGGTAGCTCTCGCCCTTCAGGACGATGACCTCGGCGTGGTGGACCAAGCGATCGACCATCGCGGCGACGGCTCGCGCGCACCGACCTCCTCGGCCAGCACCGCGCACGCTCTTGCTGCGGGGGCCTGAGGGCCCGCGCGAGATAGGCGAGCTCGGACGCAGGAGTGCTCATTGGGGCACCTCGAAGCGCGCGTCGTAGCGATGGAGGTCGACCGCGGGCAGCTCGGGATCGCCGGCCGCGAGGCGGTCGCGGGCCTCGCGCGCGAGGCGGATGGCCCGGCCGTGCGCCGGGTCGAGCACGACGTCGGCCGGCACGAAGCTGCGTCGGTGGCGCGCGACCTCGGTGCCCTCGCAGCTGATGCGCACCCTGGTCGGGCTCACCGCGACCGAGAGGCGGCGGCCGACGAACGCCGGTGGCACCGAGTAGTCGGCCCCGAGCACGCGCACGAAGGCGTCCTTGCCGGGAGAACCCGCGCTGGAGGCACCTGAGGATCGGGGGCGAGCTGCAGGGTCTTGGCATCCGGGTCGGTGCCACCACGATCCGCCGGGTGCTCGCCCATGCTGGGCTCGATCCCGCGGCCCAACGCTTCGGCCTGCGCTGGCGCGACTTCCTGCGCGCCGAGGCCGCACACATGCTGGCGGCGGACTTCCTCACGGTCGACACTCTTTTCTTCCGTCGACTCTACGTGTCTTCGTCATCGAGCTCGACACGCGGCGGGTGCACCTGGCCGGCGTCACCGCCCGCCCCACCGCCATGTGGGTCACCTTGAGCACGCGCGCAACCTGGCAATCCGGATGGGCGAGGTCCTGTCCGTGCGGAGGTTCCTCATCCACGACAGGGATGCCCTCTTCGCCAGCTCCTTCGATCAGGTGTTCCGCTCGGGAGGCCGGCGGGTGATCAAAGACCCCGATCCGGGCGCCGAGAGCGAACGCGAGCTGCGCACGCCCGATCGGATCCCTCCGTCGCGAGTGCTTGGACTGGATCCTCATCGTGCACCCCGCCGCCAGCTCGAAGGTGTCGTGCGCGCGCACGTCTGCCACAACAACGCGCACCGACCGCATCTCAGCCTCGGACTCCACGCTCCGGAGAACCCCCCGACTCCGCTCCCCCGTGCCCGGGCGTCACCACGCCCCGTCGAGCGACGGGGCCGGCTCGGCGGGCTGCTCCACGAGTACAACCTCGCGGCCTGATGATCGGGTCTTGGCACCCCACAAGCCCCCGGCCGGCCACGCCGGCTCGCCGTCGCCGAGCCCGGGGTGTGAGTGCGGACCGCGTGGCGATCACGGCAGCGACCGGATCATGCCCCCGTCGATCGCCATGATCACCCCGTTGACGTAGGACGCCGCCGGGGACAGCAGGAACGCCGCGACCCGCCCGACTTCGTCGGGGTCCCCGTACCGTCCGAGAGGAATGCGAGCCTCTGCCTGTCGACGGACCTCGTCGATACTGATCGCGGCGGCGCGCGCGCGGAGCTCGTCCAGCGATGCGACACGGTCGGTCGCGATGCGTCCGGGGGCGATCCCGTTGATCCGGATCGGGGTGATCTCCCCGACCAGCGTCTTTACGAGTCCGACGAGCCCGGGGCGAAGTACGTTCGACGTCACCAGCCCGGGGATGGGCTCGCGCACCGAACTGGAGAGGACGAGCAGGATCGCCGGGTCGTGACCGACGCGCAGGACGGGCAGGACCGCGCTCAGCAGACGAGTCGTGGACAGCAGTGTGTCGTTGACAGCGGCATGCCACTGCGCCTCACTCACCGCGTCGAATGTGCCCGAGGGCGGGCCGCCCGAGTTGATCACGATCAGGTCGAGTCCACCCAGGGCGCTGACGGCACGCTCGACGGCATCCGCGGGACCGTCGGCCGTGCTCAGGTCTGCGGCGACGGCGATGCCACCGATCTGTTCCGATTGCGCCTGCAAGCGCGCCATGTCCCGTGCCACGGCGGCGACTCGGACGCCCTCGGCGGCGAGGGCGCGCGCGATCGCGGCTCCGATCCCGCGGCTCGCCCCACCCACGAGCGCGCGCGAACCGCCGAGTCCTAGGTCCATGGCTGGAATGGTCCTGGATCGGGCGCGATGCCGACTCGCTCGAGGACGTCGTCGAGCTCGGCCGCGGTGACTGCGTCGATGACCGGCGAGAGTCCCCGAGTGCGGGAGGACGCAAGCACCCCCCGGCGCCTCAGCACCTCCTTGCGGATGGCGAGGCCGACGACGGGCTGCGATTCGAACTGGATGAGCGGCAGGTATCGGTCGAAGCACCGCGCCGCGCCCGCCAGGTCCCCGGTCTCCACGGACACGCGGAGCTGGCGCAGGATCTCGGGGAAGGCGAAGCCCGTCATCGTGCCGCAGGCACCCCGGCGCAGCTCGTACAGGGCCGAGACGCCGCCCAGGCCGCCGAACACGGCGAGGTCCGGACGTGCCGCGAGGAGGCGGCCGATCTTGGGAGGCGTCGGAGGATCCTCGAGCTTGACCACGCCGGCGCCGCTCGCGTCGACGCAGGCGAGCAGCGTCGAGGTCGGGATGACCACCCCGGTGGCGGCTGGCTCGTCCTGGATGATGAGCGGCAGGCCGGCACGCGCGGCCTCGGCGTAGAACGCGGGCAGCAGGTCGATGTTGCGCAGCAGCGGTGGCGAGGCCACCATCGCCGCCGCGGCGCCGAGTTCGCGCGCCTGCCCGATGAGCGTCCGCACGCTCGCCGGGCTCGCACCCGAGCACCCGACCGCGACGGGGACGCGACCGTGCGCGACGTCCAGCACCGTCCGCAGGGCGCTCGCGCGTTCGTCGGCCGCGAGCGCGGCTGGCTCGCCCATGACACCCGTGGCCGTGAGGCCGTCCACGCCCCAGTCGATCGCAGCATCGACGAGACGGCCCAGGCTCGTCGTGTCGAGTGAACCATCCTCGGCGAAGGGCGTGGGCAGGATGTACCACGTGCCGCGCAGGCCACCGTGATCCGCGACGCTGCTCACAGGCGCTCTCCAATCGCCTGTCCCTGCAGGAAGAAGAGCAGGTACTCCGGGCCCCCAGCCTTCGTGTCTGTGCCGCTCATGTTGAAGCCGCCGAACGGGCGCACGCGCATCAGGGCGCCGGTCGACTTGCGGTTGACGTAGAGGTTGTCTCCATGGGATCCGTCTCGGGCATGGGCGACGTGTCCATCGCGGCCCTCCGATATCGTCACCCGCCGATCGGCGGCCGCCAGCGATTCGGCGAGCAGAATTGACAAGCGAACGGCGCGCGTCCTCCTCGCGCCCAGATGCATCTGCAGCCGCCGCGGACGAGGCCGAACAACGCGCCACCGAGGCCGAGCGTGACGCGGCCGACCCACGCATATCGGGCGATGCTCCAGCGGCGGACGGAGTTTGTAGTCCGACCGCCGATGAGTTCTGCGACGATGGTCGACGAACGTGGCTGCGCCGTCGCCAGGGAGGCAATCGCGCACGCGCACGCCATCTCCTGCGGCATGCTCGGTGCAGCGGCAGATGCGTGCCACTGTCACCAGCCCAGGTACACGGTCTTGCTCGTGCTGAAGAACTCCGTCGCGACGTAGCCCTGCTCGCGGAAGGTGTTCGTGCTCGAGTCCTTCACGCCGCCGAAGGGGACCGACAGATCGAGGCCGGTGGTCGGCCGGTTGACCTTTACAACGCCGGCTTGCACCCGCTCGGCAAATCTGGCGGCCTGCTTGAGATCATTCGTCACGATACCTGCGGACAGTCCATAGGCCGTGTCGTTGGCGAGCTCGAGCGCGTGGTCGGGATCGCGCGCCTGCAGGACGGCGATCACCGGACCGAACACCTCCTCGCGCCACAATGCTTGCTCGCGCTGCACCCCATCGACGACCGTGGGTTCGAAGAACAGTCCGTCGATCGGGCGACCGCCAGTGACCGCCCGCGCACCATCGCGACCCGCCTGCTCGACTGCCGTGCGGTCACGCGCCAGCTGGTCCTCGCTGACTGCGGGTCCCATCAGCACACCCGTGGTCCGACCGTCTCCCGGCTGGTAGCGTGCCGCCTGGGCCACGAGCGCGTCAACCAGGCGCCCGTAGATGCCCGGCGTGCAGATGACACGGCTCGTCGCCGTGCAGGCTTGCCCCGTGAGTCCGAACCCGCCGATGGCCGCGATCGAGGCGGCGACTGCCGGGTCGGCATCGTCGAGCACGACGAGCGGGTTCTTGCCGCCCATCTCGAGCTGCACGCGGGCGCGTCGCTCGGAGGCGATGCCGTGAATATGCACGCCGACCGCGGTGGACCCCGTGAAACTGATGCCGGCCACGCGCCCGTCGCTGGTCAGCGCGTCGCCGACCGCAGCGCCGCCATACACGAGGTTGAGCACGCCCGCGGGCAGCCCGGCGTCATGCAGGGCTGTGACGAAATGGCGCGCCGTCAGCGGCGTGAGCGAGGCTGGCTTGAAGACGACGGCGTTGCCCGCAACCAGGGCCGGCGCGATCTTCCAGGCGGGGATGGCGATGGGGAAGTTCCAGGGCGTGATGCAGGCCACGACCCCGAGGGGCTCACGACGCGTGTAGAGCAGCGTGTCGGGCGTGACCGACGGGACGACCTGGCCGAACAGTCGCCACCCCTCGCCCCCGAAGTAGGCGAGGACATCGATCGCCCGCGACACCTCGCCCCGCGCCTCCGCGACGGTCTTGCCCTCCTCGCGGCACAGGTCGAGGGCGACCGCCTCCGCGCGCTCGGTGAGGAGCTGGCTCGCCCGCCGCAGGATCGCGCCGCGTGCCGGAGCGGTCAGCGCGGCCCACCCCGGCTGCGCAAGCGCGGCGGCGCACAGCGCGGCGTCCACCTGCTCGGGTCCCCCCTCGGCGCGACGGGAGACCGCATCGGCAGGATCGGCGGGGTTCATCCGGAGGACCGACGGCTGCCCGAGCGCCTCTCCGCCGATCAGGTGCGTGCAGTCGATGGCCGTCATGACGTGTGCCTCCTCGATCGTGCGGGCGCCCCTTCTGGAGAGCCCTCGAAGAACATCAATCGCCAGGGGTCCGCCCAGAGGCGGACGCCTGCGGCGTGCTCAGCTGCCCTGCCAGATGGGGGCGCGTTTCTCCCGGAATGCGAGCGGTCCCTCGACGGCATCCTGCGAGCCGAGCGCGCGCATCACCGCCATCGACCGATGCTGGATGGCCTCCGCCAGCGTGAGATGGCTCGTCTCCGCGGCAAGCTGCTTGATCGCGCGCAGCGAGAGCGGCGCGCACGCGAGCACCCGGGCGACGAGCCGTGCCACGGCGTCGTCGAGCTCGCTCCGGGGCACGACCTCGTTTACCAGCCCGAGACCATGGGCCTCCTGCGCGGTCATCCGGCGCCCGGTCAGCAGGAGCTCCATCGCGATCGCCTGCGGCAGGCGCCGTGTGAGCTGCAGAACACCCCCGCCGAGCGGCAGGTACCCGACGGTGGCCTCGGGCAGCCCGAGTTGGGCCTCGTCGCACGCGATCACGAGGTCGCAGCCCAGCACGAGCTCGAACCCGCCACCCAGGGCGTAGCCGTTCACGCGAGCAATGATCGGCACCGAGATGTCCGTGGCCGCACCCAGACCCCCGAAGCCGCCGGGGTGCTGATAGGCAAAGTACTCGAGGCCCGAGCGCTGTTCGGAGCGCAGGTCCGCTCCCGCGCAGAAGGCGCGATCGCCCGCCCCCGTCAGGACGACCACGCGCACGTCGGGGTCGGCATCGAGGCGGCGCAGCGTCGAGGACAGCTCCTCCTCGGCGGTGACGTCGAGGGCATTGCGCACCGAGGGCCGATCGATCGTGACCCGGGCCACATGATCGGTGATGCTCCACTCGATGCCGTTCATGGCCGGCCCCCCGCCGGCGACCCCGTCATTGCAGCACCCCGAGCGCGCGCAGCGCGTCGATCCGATCGCAACCGTAGCCGAGTTCGGCCAGCACCTCGTCGCCGTGCTCCCCGAGACGCGGCGGGACGCGCCGGATCTCGGCCTCGGTGGCGGACAGGTGGATCGGGACGTGCACGACTCGGACGCTGCCCGCGGTCGGGTGTGCCATCTCGACGATCATGCCGTCCACCTGGGTCTGCTCGTCAGCCAGCGCCTCCACGAGGGTCCGCACCGGGGCACACAGGATCTCCTGGTCTTCGAGGCGCCGGATCCAGTGCGCGGTGGAGTCCGTCGCGAACCGCTCGCGAAAGATCTCCTGCAGCTCGGGGCGATGCTCGAACTGGGCGTCGAGGGTAGCGTATTCGGGACGGGCGGAGAGATCCTCGCCGAGTTCGAGCGCGGCACAGATGTCCCGCAGCGGGTTCTCCTTGAAGGCCCCCACGATGCAGACCGCGCCGTCGGTCGTCGGGAAGACGCCGGTGAGGGGCATGCGGGCCCAGTTGATCTCCCGGCCCCGGTTCATCTGCATGCAGGCTTCCTGCATCTGCATGTGGAGCATGGAGTCGTACATGGACACGTCCACGCGCTGGCCTTCGCCCGTGCGCTCGCGAGCCAGCAGTGCCAGCAGGATGCCCTGCAGCAGGTGCATGCCCGTGGTGTAGTCGCACAGGGTGGTCGGGTAGATCGAGAGCGGGATATCGTCGCCTGCCCGGCGCCACATGACGCCGGTGTAGGCCTGCGTGATGACGTCCTGCCCGCCCTTGTGGCGGTACGGCCCGGCCTCCCCGAACCCCGTGCCCGATGCCCAGATGAGGCGCGGATTCACCGAGCGCAGCCGCTCGTACCCGAAGCCCATGCGCTCCATGACCCCGGCGCGGAAGTTGCTGACCACGACGTCGGCACGTGCCGCGAGGTCGTAGATGACCTGCTTGCCCTCGTCGGTGCGGGTGTCAAGCGCCACACTGCGCTTGTTGCGGTTGATGGCGAGGAACACCGGGTTGTCGAGGCCGTCGGGGTCCGAGATCGAGGTGCGGGCGAGGTCTCCCACGCGGGGCCGCTCGATCTTGATGACCTCGGCACCATAGTCGCCCAGCAGCTGCGTGGCGCACGGCCCCATGAAGACCTGCGTGAAGTCGAGCACGACGACGCCCGCCAGGGGCAGGTCGGCACCGCTGATCGGACTCACGGCGACACCGCGGTCGCGACGGCGAGGCTCGCGTTCGCCGAGGGCACGTCACCGGGGTCGTGGCCCTGGGCGCGCAGCCTGCGCTGGACCTCCGGGACGTCCACGTGGCGGACGGTGGTCCCGGATTGGAGGGCGACGGTCGCAGCCACCCCAGCCGCCTCTCCCATGGACATGCACGGCGGGATCTCGCGCGACATCCGCTGGGCGGCGGGCTCGGCGGAGTAGTGGCGTCCGGCCACGAGCAGCTGTTCGACGGCCCGCGGCAGCAGTGCGCGATACGGCGTGTAGTAGTCGCGGCCGCGCGCGACCGAGTCCGGGAAGTGGCGCCGCTCGACGACATCGGCCTTCGTGACGACGTACTCGCCCTCGATGAGGCGGGTCTGGCGGACGCCGAGCTGCGGCGCCACGTCGAGCACGTAGCACTCCTCGAAGCCGACAAGCTTCTGCCGCGCGAACTCGACGAGCGCGTAGATACGATCGCGCCCCTCCATCTCGGCCCGCGTCAGGTCACCGGCGTCGATGCCGTCGAAGCCCGTCATATGCGGGCAGTTGCACCACACGACGCCGGGGAGCGGCGTGCGCAGCCACCACAGGTCCCAGGCCCCGCCGAGGATCCGCTTCGCCTCGCGGTTCAGTGCCCGCGCCGCGGGCCGCTGCTCGGTCTCGAACCGTTCGGCCGCGTCGACGTCCACGCCGCCCAGGCGGAAGACCGTCGTCACGATGTAGCGGCCGTGCTGGAAGGGGGCTCCGGCGGCGGCGGCGACGTCGGCATCGCCAGAGGCGTCGATGAAGACCGTGCCGTCGATGCGCTGCGGCCCACCCTTCGTCTGCACGATCACCCCGCGCATCCGTCCCTCCTCGACGATGGCATCGACGAAGAGCGAATGCAGCCGAAGATTGACCCCGGCCTCGCGCACGAGATCCTGTGACACGCGTTTCCACCCGTCCGGATCGAATGCCACGGCATGCACGATGGGCTTCGGCGCCCCCGTCTTCTGGAAGTCGTACAGGCCCCAGCGCGTCCAACGGCGCACTGCCGCGGGCTCGTACCCGAGATCCTCAGGAGGCGGGTAGACGGCCAGCCCGAGCGACTTCATGCGCTCGACGTACTCGGTCACGAGGCCGCGCACCGTGACCTCGGCGCCGTTCACCATGTCGTCGAGGACGAGCACCATGCCGCCCGAGGCAAGCCCGCCGAGATAACCGTAGCGTTCCACGAGCGTGACGGAGGCGCCGGCTCGTGCCGCGGCGACCGCGGCCGTCACGCCCGCCGGCCCGCCTCCCACGACGACGACGTCGCTCGAGGCGACGAGAGGAGCGCCCCCGTACACGTCACGGACCATCTGACCCCTCACACGTTCCGGGCCGCCGCACCCGGGTCCCAACGCACCACCGCGCGCTCGGTCAGACTGACGGCGACCAGCATCAGGAGGGCAAACAGCGAGGCCACGATCATCGTCGCGTAGAGCAACGGTGTGAGGAAGTCCTGGGTCTCCTGGATGATGAGATACCCGATCCCGGACCGCGCCCCGATCCACTCGGCGACGATCGCCCCGATGACCGCTGCGGGGGCGCCGATCTTCAGGGCGGCAAACAGGTAGGGGAGTGCCGCGAAGATGCGCACCTTCGTCATCACCTCGGCCGACGAGGCGGAGAGGACGCGCAGGAGCTCGGCCTGCTGCGGCTCGATCGCGTTCAGGCCGCGCACCAGGTTCACCAAGGTGGGGAAGAACGTGATGAGCGCGGCGATGACGATCTTTGGCGCATAGCCATAGCCCAACATCAGCACGAGCACTGGGGCGATCGCCACGATAGGGATCGTGCGGAGGACGACCGCGAGGGGGAAGAAGGCGCGCTCCATCGAGCGCGACGAGACGAAGATGACGGCGAGCACTGCCGCGAACGCGTTGCCGGCGAGGAACCCCAGCAGGCTTTCGATGGCGGTGGGTTGCAGGTTGGCGAGCAGCAGCGGCCAGTTCTCAACGAGGGCCCGGCCGACCGAGACCGGTGTGGGTATCACGAAAACCGGGACACGGAGCCCGACGACCACGGCCTGCCAGAGCAGCACGATGAAGACGACTGCGGCCGTGGGATACGCGGCCGCCGTGACACGGCGACGCAGTCGAGACGGGCGAGCCACCTGATCGGCGAGGGCGCCCTCGGCCGTGGTGATGCTCATGACCAGCACGCCTCCAGTTCGCGCCTCAGGTGGGCGGCGATGGCCGTGAACTCGGGCGTCTCGCGCACCTTTAGGTCGCGCGGTTCGGGCAGCTCGACGTCGAAGACGCCGTGGAGCCGACCCGGATTGATGCGGAGCATGAGGACCTGCTGTCCGAGGAAGATCGCTTCGGGGATCGAATGGGTGACGAACAGGATCGTTGTCCCGGTGGCCCGCCAGATGCGCAGGAGCTCGACGTTCAGCTGGTCGCGCGTGATCTCGTCGAGGGCCCCGAACGGCTCGTCCATCAACAGAATGTCGGGTTCGCATACGAGGGCGCGCGCGATGGCCACCCGCTGACGCATGCCGCCACTCAACTCGTGCGGGTACGCGTTCAGGCGCGCTCCGAGGCCGACGAGCTCGAGCGCGTTCCTGGCGCGCTCGTCGCCGTTGTCAGGCGGGTTGCGGCCGTGCCACCCGATCTCGAGGGGCAGCTTCACGTTGCCGAGTGCCGTGCGCCATGGAAGCAGGGCAGGGTCCTGGAACACGACGCCCAGGCGTCGGGCGCGGCGCACCTCCTCCGCAGACTGGCCCAGCACGATGACACTTCCGGCAGCCGGTGCGATGAGATCAGCAACGACTCGCAGCAAGGTGGATTTCCCCGACCCGGATGGACCGAGCAGAGAGGTCACGCTGCCGCGGCGGATCGTGGCATCGATGCCCTCCAGCGCGAGGACCGCTCCGCGGTCGGTCACGAACCGCACCGACATCCCGCGCAGGACGACGGCGTCGTACGCGCCGCCGTCCTGCGCCGCCGGACGAGCGCCGACCCTGGGAGTCGCCATGCCTACGGGTTCATCCTCGCGGCGGTCGTGGCGTCGAGGATGGACGTCGTCATGACCTGACTGACAGTCGGCACGATGCCGCTCTTGAACTGGCCAAGCTGCGCGTACTGGTCGATCTGCGCCTGCCAGATCGAGGGGTCCATCGCGCCCCAGCCGCCGGTCTGGGTGGCCGACGTGTACATGTACGGCTGCATCGCCTGGATGGTCTCGGCCTCGTTGGCCGCGTTCAACCCGCTGGCTGTCTTGGCCACTGCCGCAGCCGCCTCTTGGGGATGAGCCACGGCGTACTTCCAGCCCTTTGCCAGCGCGCGCGTGAACGCCTCGAGCATGCCGGGGTCGTTCTGGATCGTCTTCGTGCTGGCGAAGTACACGAGGGCGTACAGCTTCACCCCGGTGTCCCAGAGGCTCATCGTGACGACGTTACTGGGCAGAACCGCGAGCTGCGCCTTGTCGATCGTCCAGGCGGTGATCACGTTCACCTGGCCGGTAAGCAGGCCCTGGGTCGTGCCGCCGACGTACTGGATCTTGATCTTCGACTTGTCCAGATTGTTCTTCGCGATCAGCGCATCGATGAGCGGCTGGCTCGACTGCTGGATGCCCAGCGTCTTGCCGTACAGGTCCTGCGGCACGCGGACGGGTGCCTTGGGAAGCGAGAAGAATGCGAAGGGATGCTTCTGCAGCCCGGTCGCGAACGCCTGGACCGGGATGCCCTGCGAGACCGCCAGCATCAGTGCCGGGCTTGAGGACGTGATCCCGATGTCGGCCGCGCCGGACGCCACCTGCGAGATGTCGTTTGTGTTCGGCCCGCCCGGTTCGAGCGTCACGTCGAGACCTTCCTGCGCGAAGTACCCTTGGTCGATGGCCTCCTGCTCGCCGGCATTCTCGCCGGACACGAGCCAGGACAACTGCACGGTGACTTTCTTCAAGGGCCCCGACGCGGCGGCCTGAGCGGACGGCGCGGAGGCGGCCGCGGGCGCGCCGACCGACGCCGCCGCGGCGGGCGTGGCGGGCGCCTGGGTTGGGGCCACGCCTGTGCTGCTACAGGCACCGACGAGCGCTACCGCTGCGAGCAGACCGCCTATCGCTCGCCCGCGAAGCGCGAGACTGGAAGTGGACATCGCCTCCTCCTACGTGATGATCTCGGTGCAAGAGGTGCCCCGGCACCTCGATCGCTGGACGCGGGGGGGTCGACCTACCAGGTGGGTGGCGTGATGATCCAGATGGCCCGGGTGACGCCCGGGCCGGGGTTGCGATACCAGTGCGGAACGGTGGACGGATAGGTGATGGAGTCGCCGGCCTCCAGGAGATACGTCTCGCCTGCGACGTGCACCTCGTGGGCGCCCTCGAGAATGACCCCCACCTCCTCGCCGCCATGGAGGTACGGGTTCGCTTCCGTCGATGATCCCGGAGGGATCTCGAGCCAGATCACTTCCAGCTGGTGATCGAGCCCCGGCGTGAGCAACTCGAACACGCCCTCGAGCAGCTCGTTTCCCCCCTCGGGGTGCATGGTGAGGCGACGCCGCTCGCTCCTCCTCACGACGGGCGATCGCTCCGGGCTGCTCGTCAGCATGCTGGCGGCCGACACCCCCAGTGCGTGCGCCACGCGCACGAGGGTCGCGAGCTCCGGGTTCCCGTATCCGCGCTCGAGCTGACTCAGAGCGCCAGCGCTGACGCCGGACCGCTCCACCATCTGGTCCAGCGTCAGACCGCGCTGCTTCCGGAGGCGTCGCACTTCCGATCCGAGCCGCTCGAGGAACGCGTCGTCGAACGGCGGCGCGGCGCCTGGCTCCCGCACGGGCTCGATGTCGGCAAGGGCCGGGGACGTGGCCTCCTTCACCATGGTATGTGCAGTATCATTCTGGTGAAGTCCCGCTGTCAAGAGGTTTCGCCACTTCGTGTAATCGGCCAGCGACTATGTCACCGTCGAGGGCATGCACAGACGAGCGCGACCCGACCGTGACCGGCCAGCTCCTCGAGCGCGAGCAGCTGCTCGATCCCCCGCAGGGTAAGTTCGACCTTCCCCGGCTCGCGCTCGGGCCAGCACCGGCAGCCGCCTGCGGGAGGGGTTCGCGTCCGGCGGCGTCGGTGAGCACTCCGATCGCGAGTGCGTGCTCGCGTTGACGCTGCTGGGCCCCGACCCGTAGAATCCCGCTGTTCCCGAGCGGGAGTAACTCAGTTGGCAGAGTGCTTGCTTCCCAAGCAAGATGTCGCGGGTTCGAATCCCGTCTCCCGCTCCATTCCCCCTCAGCAACAGCTGCTGCCGGTCTCTGGCCAGTCCGAACTCGCGGGGCGGCTTCACCGACGGGACGAGATCGGGACTTGTCCGCGAGCCGGCTCGTCGCCGCTCAACAGGATGGGCAGCAGCACCGCCTCCTCCTGCTGGAGGTGGGCTTCGAGCAGCGCCCGCAGGCTGTGCAATCGGCCACTCGGATCGTCACGATCGAGCCGGCGCTCACCCCGGCACAGCAGGAGCCAGTCCGCGTCGACGCGTTCCACCCCGTCGCGCACCTCAGCATGCTGGAGGCGCAGAAGGCGCGACAACCCCGCGGCCCCGATCATGTCGTCCAGCGCGGGGAAGAGGCTTCGCTCCTCCCAGGCGAAGTGAGGAATGAGCGTGGTCGCGGCCGCATCGAGCAGGCCGCGCAAGGCGCTTGCGAGGCCCGGGTCGGCGAGCGCTGGCGTCAGGGTCGCAAGACTCTCCAGCCTCCACAGGACGTTCTGGAGCCCACGGTGTTGTCGCCGGACGGTGACCGCCGGGCGGTGCGGCTCGCGCGCGGGGCCCGCGGCGAGGTCGCGTCGGCGTTCCTCGCATCGCCCAGGGTACGGACGTGAAGCCCATTCCGGCCCCTCGTCGGAGTGGAAAGCAAGCGCCCGCTCCTGTTCGACATGCGAGTTGAGCAGGGCCGCGAGGCCGAACAGTCGCGCGCTCAGATCGTCCAGCTGGCGGTGACTCGGGTCGGTTCGTCCCAGGTCGAACAGCTGGATCTCGAGCCGCGCGAGACCGCCGAGGAGTGCTGCGTGCTGCCAGCGAAGCAGACCCTCGGCCGCGCACGCCTCCCGCTGCGACGCCCCAGACCCGCACCGCGTGCGATCCACGTGGAGGAGCAGACTGGGCCTCGCCTGCACGAGCAGGTCGCGCAAGCGGTGGGCGAGGCGAGTCTCGCCGATGCGCTTCGCTTGCGCCGCCCCTTCGCCGAGTGCCTCGACGAGGGGCCGCAGATCCCAAGCCTCCGCTCCCGCGGTCGGTGCCTCCTCGCTTCCGCCGGTGTCGTCATGGGCGGCGGGCGCCGGCCAGAGCGGTGGACGGGGCCACGCCTCATCGGGGCCACGGTCGGCTCGTCGGTCGGTCCACAGGGCATCCCCCACGGGCGCATGCGCCGCCACGCGCCCCATTGCGCCAATCGTTCGGTCGTCTCCGACAACCCCCGTGGAGTTGAACGCGCTCGGGTCCGATCCGGTCACGGCCCGACACTGCTCCACTGCGACACATCGTCCGATGCCAGGGTGGCGTACACCGTGTCGAAACCGATCGCCCAGATCTCGCCCGCGTCGACGGCGGCGATGGCGCGGAGCACCGTCGGTGCGCGATACGCGATCGTCCAGCGTGAGTCGTGGAATGCGAGGATCTCGCCCGTGCGCGCGGCCGCCCACAGGTGGCCGGCGTGATCGCCCGTGATGGCGGCGAGGTCCAGGTGGAGTTCCGCGCTTTCGTGCCAGCCGGTGCCATCCCACCTGAAGACGCCGCCTTCGGGACTTACCGCCCAGACATGCGCGGGATCCGCGGCGTAGATCGCGGAGAGCGGCTGGGGGAGCGTGGTCTCCAGCCATGCCGACCCGTTCCAGTTGACGGCCTCGCCGCGCCCGTTCGGCGCGGTGCCCGCCGCCCAGGCGTGCGTCGCGTCGGTGGCGGCGACCGACCCGAGGACGACGCCCGACGGCATCGGCCCGGAGGCCCACGCGCGCCCGTTCCACTCGAGCAGCCCACGGGTGTCGACCGCCCACGCGTGGTTCTGGTCTGCGGCGGCGATGGCGCCGACCCCGCCGTCGGGACTCACCAATGACCAGCGACCGCCGTCCCAGTGGCGGATCCCGTCATCGCTCGCCGCCCAGGCGTCGTGCACGTCGGCGGCGGCGAGCGCGGTGATGTCATCGTCCGGATGCTGCAGGCTCCAGCCGGTCCCGTCCCATGCGTAGAGGTGACCGTCCGAGCCGGCGACCCAGACCGCCTGGGGGCCGAACACGTGCAGCCCGACGAGTTGGACCGATGGGCTGATGAAGACAACTCGCCAGGCCGGCGTGGATCCCGCGACACCCGCCGGTCGGGCCGCTGCCGAGCGCGAACCGGCAGCCGTCATCGCCCGGCGGCCCGGAGTCGTCGATGCGCTCGAGTTCGAGACCAGCGGCGGGGACATCGCAGCGAGCACGAACACGACCGCTGCGGACACGTACCCGAGCCAAAGCCTCCGTCTCATGCACACTCCCGTCGTCGCGAGGCTCCGCGGATCGGTACGAGCTTCATGGGCGTATTGGACGCGGACCCGCGCGTGTGATCGCCGGCCCGTGCCAGCTCAGCCTGCTGTCCGACGCTAGCGCCGTTCGCCGGCCCTGGCACTGGGGGAATCCCTAGTGTTTGGTCGTTGCGGTCGTGCCAGATCCATCCGCGGCAGGCGTAGCCACGGCACCGGGGCAGGCACAGGCTCCCCGGAGAGTGGGGACACCGGGGTGAAGATGCCCGACCACGACGCAGGCTCGTTTGTCGGTCGCCAGGCCGAGCTCGCGGACCTTGCCCGGCAGCTCGACGAAGCGCGGGCGGCGGCCCATGCTCGGTAGGCGCTCGTCGAGGGGCCGGCGGGGATCGGCAGGACCGCCCTGGTAGACGAGTTCCTCGCCCGCGCACATGGCCTGCGGGTCGTTCGCGCCGCGGGCGACGAAGCCGAGGCCATGCTGCCCTGCGCGGTCGTCGACCAGCTGGCCCGTGCCGCGGGTGATGCAGGGACCTGCTTCAGGCCGGTCCTTCCATGTTGGCTAGTCGTTGGGCCGTGCACGCTGCGGCAACCCGCCGGCAGCGAGCCGTGCGGACAGTTCGGTGCGCGTCGACACGCCGAGCTTCGCGAACACGTGCCCCAGGTGGTATTCCACGCCCTTCGTGCTCACCACGAGCCGCTCGGCCACCTGGCGGTTGGTGAGCCCCGTGGCCACGAGCGTCGCCACCGCCTGCTCCTGGGGCGTCAGCGTGCCCTCGGATCCGTGGCGCCCCCGGCCCGACGCGACGCCGCAGGCCGCCAGTTCCCGGTCGATGGCGGTCAGGAACGGCACGGCACCGAGGCGCCCGAGTTGGTCCCGCGCGGTGGCCAGCTCGTCGATCGCCGCGCGCCGCCGACCCAGGCGCCGGAGCAGGACGCCCCGCTCGCCGTGGGCCTGCGCCCGCTCGAGCGCCGCGATCTCCTGGTGCACCGCGCCGTCGAGCGCGGCCGCCAGGCCGGCCTCGGCCTCGCCCCGGCGGCCGTCGGCGGCGAGGATCCGGGCGCGGATTCGCGCTGTCGTGAGCTGGCTCGTGCGGTTGAACCGGCGCCTGCCCACCCGCCCCTCGACCTGATCGAGCAACTCGGCGGCCTCCGACAGGCGTCGTGTGCTGACCAGTGCGTCGGCCCGCAGAAGTGCCCACGGCTGGATCCCCGGCTCGTGCCTGCCGTACGACGTCGTGAGGGCCATGATCTCGTCCGTCGCCGCGAGCATCGCATCGGGATCTCCGCGTGCCTGCCCGAGCCGGGCCCGCGCCGCGGCGACCCACAGGAGATTGGCGGGATCGCCGAGCATCCTCGCGACCTCCGAGGCGGCCTCGATGTGCGCTTCGGCGCGATCCCACTCGCCGCGCGACGCCGCAGGGAACGCCGCCACGGCGTGGGGCATGGCGACGCTCCACACCTCGCCCGCGTCGTGCGCGAGTGACGCCGCCAGCTCCGCGTGGACGAGCGCCTCGTCCCAGCGCCCGAGGCGGTACTCGGCATCGGCGCGGTAGAGGAGGATGACGATGCGCAGGAGCATCGGACCCACGCGCTGCGCCACCTCGTCCGCTCGGACGAGCTCGGCGAGCGCCTCGCCCGGCCGCTCCGACCAGAGCAGGAGCACGCCGCGCCCGGCCTGCGCCGCGAGGGCGTCGCGGTCGGTCTCGGGCGAGGGCTCGGCCATCGCCGCGAGGCCCGCCACGTAATGGCCCGACTCGCCGAGCCCCATCGCCTCGATGAGGCGCGCCACCGGCACAAGGGGCGCCGGAAGCGGGCCCTCGAGGGCCCGCCGGGCCCAGCGCAGGACGTCCGGCGCGCGGTCCGAGTTCGATGCGGCCATCGCGAGCTGGGCCGCGGCCTTGGCGGCGATCTCGGCGTCGCCGGCCCCCCGGGTCCTCCAGGCCTGCTCGAACAGGCGGACCCCCGTCGTCCGGTCCC
>JAJYJR010000049.1 GCA_021789355.1 Chloroflexota bacterium
CGTTCGACGCGGTGGCCGCCGTGACCGTTCTCTGCTTCACGGCGGATTCGGCGACCGCCCTGCGCGAGATGGCGCGCCTGCTCAAGCGCGGGGGCCGGCTGGTCATCGGGGAATTGGGGTGCTGGAGCTGGTGGGCCGCCGGGCGCCGGATCCGGGCCTGGCGCCGGGGCGGGCCGTGGCGCGCCGCCAGGTTCTGGACGGCCTGGGGCCTCCGCCGCCGCGTGCGTGCCGCGGGCCTGGTGCCGCGCCGGGTGCGCGGCGCGGTGTTCTACCCGAGGAGCGCTTTCGCGGCGCGCGTGTTCGCGCCGTTCGACGCCGCGCTCGGCGCCCTGACCACCGTGGGCGCCGCGTTCATCGCCGTCGCGGCGGACAGGCCGGCAGATGCGGCGGGACCGGCTACCGCCGGTGTGAGCGCGGGAGGATCGCGTGGCTGAGCGATACGACGTCCTCGCCTTTGGTACGCATCCGGACGACCTGGAAGCCGTCATGGGCGGCACCGCCGTGGAGCTGTCGAAGGCCGGCCTCAGAATTCTGTTCGTGGATCTCTGCGACGGGGAGCCGGCGCGCCACGCCCTGCGCGGCGTGCGCCGCGAGCAGGCGGAGCGGGCGGCGCAGACCCTGGGCGTGCAACGGACGGTGCTGGATTTTCAGGACCGGCTCATTCGAGACGCGGCGGAAACCCGCATCGCGGTCGCGCGCGGGGGCGCACTCCGCCCGCTTCCTTGACGGGCGGAGTGCGCCTGTAAGTCACCTAGCGCTTGGAGTCGACGGCCCTCACAACCCCAGATCCTGACGCAGGTTAGCATCTGCGTCCTCCTTCGCCGCCATTCGACCGTAGGTGTCAGCCATGGATCGCAGCATCGCCGCTGTACGTGGGAAGCGAACTGCCACGGCAGTGGCAGAGCGCGCATATCGTTCTGCTGTCGCTCGCTCATCCGTGCCGCCGTCCGTCAGCCTCTTCGTAACCACACCGCGGCCATTGAACATCCCCATGTCGAATCCTCGCTCTAGCTCCTTGCTTGCAGCCTTCTCTATGATCCCGCAAACCGCAGGGTGCGGCCACTGCGCGTCGGGGCCTGGAGGAACGTGAATTAGCACCTGCCCGATCTCGGTGTCTCCTATCGCTCGCCTTCCCGCCGCTTCAGCCAGGCGGCGTGCTTCGGCTACCCAACCGACCAGTGCGTCGCCATCGACCGTGCCGTCCACGCGGCAGCCGGGCGGAGTGTGCCAGGAGTCAAGGAGTTCGTGTGCCACTCGCCAGCGTCCTTGCTCCTCCGACGTGAGTTGGCGTCGCTCCTCTCCCTCAGCGTGATAGACGAGTGAGAGCACCTCGATGAAGAACTCCGGATTCTCGGCAAGTTCGCGGTGAAGGAGTCTCGGCTTGTGATGACGGTGGTCCAGCAGAGGCAGATAGGCCCACTCCACCCGCGCCAGCCGCACTTGGTCTACGCCGTCCGCCTCTTCCAGAGTGTCGATGAGCTCCTCAACGTGATAGGCAAACTCGGCGTCTGGTCGTCCGCCCTCCCCGAGTTGCGAGACCGCCCTCTCAAGCACATCCAACACAAGGCCAATCGGCAGGCCACCTGGGGTGACGCTTCGGTAGATTCCGAGAATCTGAATTGCACCCAGTGCCAGTCCGTGCTCCAGGTACTTCTCGGCCGCAGCCACGCACGAAGTCTGATCCTCCAACCCAAAGGGCGGCATCATTCGCCAGTATGCTCCCTCCGTATCCTTCCCGTATTCCGCAGCCAATCGCCACGCTTCAGCGCTATGCGGCAGCGCCTTGAGAAACGCCACCCGGTGCTCGGGTGTCCATGTTTCAGCCCGCGCCTTGAGAGTATCGCGCGCCCACTCCCACCCGCGGCGCTTGTGAGGGGGTACATCTCGATGCCCGGTACAAGCGCCTGCGTCGCGTCTGGTCGTCAGCGTGCGGTGAGGTCGGGGTCAGGATACGGCTCCACGACCTTCGTCATTGCATGGGTCAATGGAGCGTTGACGCGGGCGTTCCGGAAGCGAAGGTCCAGGTAGCGCTACGCCATTCGACGCCGGGAATGACGCGTCGGTACACCATGAGCAAGGACCGCCACGAGGTCGCGAGAGCGATGGGCGCAGCCCTGATGCGGAAGGTGGCGACATGAGCGAGCCGCACAGTCTGTCGCACAGCACCGCCGATACACCTGACGCGCGGAAGGGTGTAACGCCTTGTGCAGAAACGAATGACCGGGGTGGGCCTCGAACCCACGACCTGCGGATTAAAAGCTCGCGCTGGCAGGAGTACCAGCGGCCACCACCGGTGCCTATCTGCTATCTCGCAAGCCCTCACAAAGTAGCGCAAGTCTCGCTCGTTCCGTCGGCCACCGCTAGAAAGGGGCACACATTGGGGCACACAGTACGTATCAGGCCCAGGGCGCTCTAAGCCCGCCATACCGGAGAAGAGGATGGCGTGGGGGCTTGACAGGGGCGAGGCACGGAAGTGACATTTGTACATTAGCGCAACTATACGTCTCTTGGAGGTAACAGGGCGGTGAACACGACAACCGAAGCGAAGCCGCGGTACGGGATCGGGAAGTCGGTCCCGTTGCCCTACGAGCAAGCCGTGGAACGAACGCGCGAGGCGCTCCAGCAGGAGGGCTTCGGCGTACTCACGGAAATTGACGTGAAGGCGACATTCAAGAAGAAACTTGACGCGGAGTTCAAGAAGTACATGATCCTGGGCGCCTGCAACCCGCCGCTCGCCTGGCAGGGCTTCCAGGCCGAGCCCGACATCGGGCTCTTGCTGCCGTGCAACGTCATCGTCTACGAAGAGGGACCGGCGCGCAGCCGGGTGGCGGTGCTCGATCCGCTCGTACAACTCGGCCTGACGGGGCGGCAGGACATCGAGCCGCTGGCCGGCGAAGCACGGAAGCGGCTCGAACGCGTCCTCAGCGCGCTACCCAGCGTGTGACGGCCCTTCAGCCGGTGCAGCGCGAGATCACCGCGACATCCTTCATCGGAGGGCGCTGATGCCTCACCGTTCCGCGGTTCGCGTCTTCCAGGGTTTGGGAGAACCGACGCGGCTGCGGATCGCCGCGCTCCTGGCGGCGACCGGAGCACGGGCTTGCGTGTGCGAGTTGAGCGATGCTCTCGACGAGCCTGTCTACAAGGTGTCGCGTCACCTCAACGTCCTTGAAGGAGCCGGACTCCTTGCCAGCACCCGCGAGGGCCGCTGGATGTACTACGCGTTCACACATCCGGCTCCATTGGGCGGTGCACTGAAGGCCACCCTGACGGGCCTCGGCGACTCGGTGGGGCAGCTGGCAGGAGATCGGCAGCGGTTTGCGGCCAGGCTCGCGCTCCGCGAAGGCGGCCGGTGCGTGGTGTGGAAGCTGGACCCGGGGCAGCTTGGGCGCCCGAGGACGACCCGCCAGAGGACGGCCGGAAAGGTGCGCCGGCGCACGAGCCAAGTGGCCGCGTTAGTTCGCTAGCCTCGGCTTGCCATGTCCTTGAACAGCACCGCGCGCGCCTGCGGCCCGGCAGCCGGTGTGGCATGGCAACCTGCCGGTCGCTTCAGCGGCCCACACAGGACTACGGACCATGATGGCTGCGCCATCGCGGCGCAGGAGAGGGGAGATCGTCATGACGGCATTTCGTAACACTCTCGTCACCACGCTGGTCACCGCGGCGGTCCTAGCCGTAAACCCGGCCCTGGGACAGGTGCCAGCGGACAGCGGCACGCGCGAGATGAGACAGCGCTTGCAGACGTTGCAGCAACAGCTCGACGAACTCCATTCCGCCCGGGATTCCGCATCGCGCCAGCACCTGATGCACCAGAGCTGGCAGGGCATGCAGGACTACATGGGCTGGATGCGCGACCGCTGGGGCGTAGGCGACCCATGGATGATGGGCGACGAGGGGATGGGCTGCCCCATGATGGGCGGCGGCACCGGTGCGGCCTGGTCGCTCCCGCAGGGGATGAGTCCCACCCGGTACTGGCAGCAGATGCGCGACAACATCCAGTTGATGCAGCGGCAAATGGGCAGAATCGCCCAGAGCGCCGACTCCCAGGAGCGGCAGCGTCTGCTGCGGGAGCACTGGCAGACGACGTACCAGAACATGCAGACCATGCGCGGCATGGGCTGGATGTGGGCCGGACCGATGGGCCCGGGCATGATGTGGAGGCGGATGCCTCGCGTCGGGGCCGCCAAGCCACTGCCGGAGCCCGGCTCCCCGGGTGCCACCCTCGTCGCCACCTACTGCACGCAGTGTCACGCCGCCCCATCGCCTACGCTCCACACGGCAGACGAATGGGCAAGCGTCACGAGCCGCATGCAGGTCCACATGGGCAGTTTCCCCGGTGTCAAGACGCCGAGTGAGGAGGAGATGCGGACGATCTTGGCGTACATGCGGGAGCATGCACACTGACTGAGTATCTCGAGGCGGCCCACGGACGTCCCCCTCAGCGCTCTGGGATAGATGCACGACTACCTGCTGAGTCTGGTGCTGGGCGTCGTCGAGGGCGTGACGGAGTTTCTGCCCGTCAGCTCGACCGCGCACCTTCGCATCTCCGAGGCGTTGCTCGGCATCCAGCTCGGCGACGGCTACTGGAAGATGTTCGCCATCGTGATCCAGCTCGGCGCCATCTGCACGCTGCCGATCTACTTCCGGGTGCGGATCGCGGCGTTCCTGCGAGGCTTCGCGGAGGCGCGCCGCGAGGGCAGGAGCGTCGTGGCGCATCCTCTCACCCTGACGGCGGTGGCGTTCGTCGTCACCGCCGTGCCATCGCTCCTCCTCAGCAAGGTGATCGGCCAGCACCTGGAGAGCCTGGTGGTGATGGGAACCTCGCTGGTCGTGGGTGGCATCGTCATGTGGGTCGTGGACTGGCTGTTCGCCCGCGGCGCGCTCCGCACCCGCACAGAGCAGATGGAAGGCATGGGGTTGGGGCAGGCGGTCTGGATCGGCCTCTGCCAGATCGCTTCGGCCGTCTTCCCCGGCACATCCCGCTCGATGGCAACGATCTCCGCGGGACAGGTCGCGGGGATGACGCGTGCCGCGGCGCTTGAATTCTCCTTCTTCCTCTCGATGCCGACGATGGTCGCGGCGACCGGCTACGACCTCTACAAGACGTTGCGCGAGGGGCAGGCGAGTGTGCTGGGCGGCGCCGTGCTGACGGCCCACGGCTGGTTGGTGCTGGGCGTCGGGTTCGTCGTGTCCTTCGGCGTGGCGTACGGCGTGGTGGCCTGGTTCATGAGCTCGGTCCGGCGGCGCGGCTTCATGCCGTTCGCCGTATGGCGGATTCTGGTGGGCGCAGGGGTGCTCCTGTGGATGGTGCAGCCCACACCGTCCCACACCACTGCGAGATTCATGGATCGGCGGGCGCGGGAATGCGGAGCCCCATCATCCTCTAGCGACTCACGAAGCATCTGGTTCACGGCGGCCGGCACCTACACCCCGGTTGTTTCCGAAGACCAACTCGATGTGAAGACAGCGGCCCCCTACGAGATCTCCGCGCGCATGAGTTCATCCCGGTGAAAGGAATGGCGCGGGTCCCATGAGTGCGACCGCCGTGTTCCTGACCGCTCTGGGACTGCTCATTGTGGCCGGGCTGTGGTGGCGAGGTGCCGCCCACCGGCGGCGACTGCCCTGCCCGGCATGGCTCGCCGTATTGCTGGAAAACCCCTACATGGGCACCGTCGCCGGGGCCGCCATGCTGCTCGACCGAGCGGAGGTCGCGCCAGGCATGCGGGTGCTCCACGCGGGGTCCGGCCCGGGCCGCCTGACGATACCTGCCGCCGAGCGGGTGGGGCCCTCGGGCGAGGTCGTCGCGCTCGACGTGCAGGACGCGATGCTCGCGCGTGTCCGGAGCCGCGCCTCCGGCCGTGGTCTCGTCAACATCCGCACGGTGCTCAGCGACATCGAATCATCCCCGCAGCGGCCCGAGGTCGGCGCGGGTGGTTTCAATCGGGCGCTGCTCGTCACCGTCCTGGGCGAGGTCCCGAATCGGGAGAGCGGCATGCGGGCGCTTCACGCAGCGCTCGCGCCGGGCGGCCTGCTCTCGGTCACCGAAGTCATCCCGGACCCACATTACCAGGGCCGCGGCACGGTCCGGCGGCTGGCCGAGTCCGCGGGCTTCCGGCTCGACCGGGTGTTCGGCACGCGGCTCGCGTTCACCATGAACTTCCGCAAGCCGACGGGCTCGCCCTGAGAGACGGACACGACTTGATCACGGTCGGCGTGCAGGGCGTCTTCGGCACCCGATGCACGCCACCTTCTGGCTCTTCGGAGTTGCGCAGGCGCTGTCGTTGCACAACTGGATCGCCGGGTTTTCCGGCCTGGTGGCCTTCGCGCCGCTGTACTACGTACGTGTGCCGCGAGTGGAGCGAATGATGCTGGAGTGTTTCGGGCCAGAGTACGAAGCGTACATGGTCCCCACGGGCCGGCTGCCCCCGCGCCGGCCTCGGGGTGAGGTGGCGAGATGACGCGCGCGTCGCCCTGGCGCACCCCGTTCGCCCACCGCACCTACGCCGCGTACGCCACGGCGGCTGGCTGGTCGCGGGCGCGCGCTGTCACTTGGACCCGCGGCACCACTGGCGCCTGATGGCCCTGCTTCTCGACATCCGTAGCGCGCGCTTCTTCTGGCCGCCTTTGATCGCCGTCGTCCTCAGCGACGTCGTCACCAAGGCGATCGCGGTCTCGCGTCTTGCGCCGGCGCACGTCCCGCGACCCGTTCTCGGTGATGCGGTTCGCCTCACCCTGCTGTACAACCCCGGGGCCGCGTTCGGGCTCAACGTCGGATCGCCGTCGCGCTGGGTCTTTGTCGGGCTCGCACTCGGCGCGCTCGTGCTCATGTGGCGCCTCTACCGTCATACGGCGACGAGCCAAGTCGTTCGCCTGCTCGCGCTCGGGACGGTGTCGGGCGGAGCGGTGGCGAACGCGGTCAACCGGATCTGGTCTGCACGCGGGGTCGTGGACTTCATCGACATCGGGACTGGTCAGGCGCGCTGGCCCGCGTTCAACCTGGCCGACATCGCGATCAGCGTCGGGGCGGTGCTGCTGACCTTGGCCCTTTGGCGAGAGGACGCGGCACGGGCCGACAGTCGTGCGAGCCAGTCGGGGCGCCGGCAAGCGTGATATGGTCACGGCGGCCGTCTTCAAGTACATGTACCTGTCCGGCCTGCTGTCCCTTTTTGCAGTTCGCGTGCTTCGGCGGGTGGGATCTCGGGAGATATGGGTCGCCGAGACGCGCTCCCACTTACTGGAACGGTGGTTGTTGGCGCTGGCGTTCCTCGGGTTCCTCGCCGTCCCCCTCGCCTGCGTACTGAGCAACGCATTGACCTTCGCCGACTGCCGGTTGCCGGCTTCCGCGGGATGGACGGGGGCAGCGGTCCTGGTCTCGGCGCTATGGTTGCTCCAGCGTTCTCATGCCGACCTCGGTCGGAACTGGTCGCAAACACTGGCGTTGCGAGAGGGGCACCAGTTGATCACCGTCGGCGCGTACCGGCGCGTTCGGCACCCGATGTACGCCGCCTTCTGGCTCTTCGGGATTGCGCAGGCGCTGTTGTTGCAGAACTGGATCGCCGGGTTCTCGGGGCTGGTGGCCTTCGCGCCGCTGTACTACCTGCGCGTGCCGCGAGAGGAGCGAATGATGCTGGAGCGTTTTGGACGAGAGTACGAAGCCTACATGATCCGCACGGGCCGGGTGCTCCCGCGCCGGCCTCGGGGCGAGGCGGCGAGATGACGCGCCCCTCGCCCTGGCGCACGCCGTTCGCGCACCGCACCTACGCTGCTGGAGTGCTGTGGGCCGCCGGCCTGGTGGCCATGTGGCTAACCAGAGCTCCAGATCAGGCGGGCTGGCTCGCCATCCGGCTCGATCTCGCGGGGATCCTCTATACCGCCGCCTCAGTCGTGGGTGGGTCGAACTTCGCCGCCGCCGGCCTGCGCGCGGCCCGCACCCTCAAGCTCGACATGAACTTCCTCATGTCGGCGGCGATCATCGGTGCGATCCTGATCGGCGAGCCGTTCGAGGCCGCCACGCTCGCCTTCCTGTTCTCGGTCGCCGAGCTGCTGGAGCGCTATGCCGTGGACCGGGGTCGCCGCTCCATCGCCCGGCTGGTCGAACTGGCGCCGGAGCAGGCGGACCGCCTGACGCCGGACGGCTCGGTCGAGACGGTGCCGGTCGCGGAGCTGCGCGTCGCCGACCGGGTGCGCATCCGCCCCGGCGACAAGGTCCCCGCGGACGGCCGCGTGGTGAGCGGCGAGTCTTCGGTCAACGAGGCGACCATCACGGGCGAGTCACTTCCACGACGCAAGGCCGCTGGGGATGCCGTTTTCGCCGGCACGCTCAATGCCGATGGCGCGTTGGACGTCGAGGTGACGGCGGACGCCGCCCACAGCACGCTGGCCCGCATCGTCCAACTGGTGCGTGAGGCCGAGGCGCGCCGGGCGCCGATCGAACGGTTCGTTCAGCGGTTCGCCCGGGTCTACACGCCGATCGTGACGGCGGGCGCCGTGCTCGTCATGGTGGTCCCCCCGCTCGCGCTCGGCGCGGGCGGGCTGGACTGGTTCGTGCGCGGGCTGACGCTGCTCGTCATCGCCTGCCCCTGTGCGCTCGTGATCGCGACCCCGGTCACGGTCGTCAGCGCGCTCACCAGCGCGGCGCGCCACGGCGTCCTGATCAAGGGCGGTGAGTACCTCGAGACCTTGGGCGCGGTGCGCGCCCTCGCGATTGATAAGACGGGAACGCTCACGCGCGGCGAGCTGGTCGTGTCGAGCTTCGCGGCGACGGGGGCGCCGGAGGAAGAGTTGCTGGGGCGCGTGGCGGCCGTCGAGGCGCGCTCCGAACACCCCATCGCCCGCGCGATCGTGCGGTACGCCAAGCACCGCAGCGTTCCGTTCCAGCGCGAGCCCGAGCGCTTCGTGGCGCTGCCGGGCAAAGGTGTGCGCGCCGTGGTGGACGGTCACGAACTCACGATCGGCACAGAGGAGCTGGTGGGCGTCGAGCTGGCTGCGCGGTGGGGAGCCACCGACGCCGGTTCCATCCGCCTCTTCGTTCGAGGGGCTGACGGGGCCGAAGGCGCCTTCACCATCCGCGACGAGATCCGCCCCGGCGCGCGCGACGTGGTGGCGCAACTGCGGGGGCTGGGTGTACGGCCGATCGTGATGGTCACGGGCGACGCGGCGGCCACGGCCGAGGCGGTGGGAGCAGTGACCGGAGTGGACGAGGTACGCTCGCGGCTGCTCCCGGAGGAGAAAGTCGCCGTGGTGCGCGGGCTGCGGCAGCGCTGGGGCACGGTGGGCATGCTGGGTGACGGGGTCAACGACGCCCCCGCGCTCGCCGAAGCCAGCGTCGGGCTGGCGATGGGTGGGGCGGGCTCACCCGCCACCATCGAAACGGCGGACGTCGCCCTCATGGCCGACGACCTTGGCAAGCTGCCCTACGCGGTGAGCCTCGCACGTCTGGCGCGTCAGACCATCCGGTTCAACATCACGCTGGCGCTCGGCCTCAAGGTGGTGCTCGCCGCCGGCGCGGTCCTGGGCGTCGTGAGCCTGGCGGTGGCGGTGCTGGTGGGCGACATGGGCGGCTCGCTCGCTGTGACCGCCAACGCCATTCGGCTCGCCAGGACGCGGAGTTCATCCTGAGCACGCAGGCGCTCGCCACCGCTGGCACGGTCGCCCGTGTGGACGGCGACGAAACGACGAAGCCCGCGTCGAACCCGGCGCGGGCTTCGTGCGTCGTGCGGGGAGCGGGGAGCGGTCAGGGGGCCGTCGTGAACGACCACTGCATCCCGCCGCCGGTCCGGGTCGCGCCGGCGGGCGGCTGGTTGAACATCATCGGGGCACCGGGCATTTGGTGCTGGCCCCCACCGGTGCCGCCCATCATCCCCGCGCCACCCATCCCCATCGCGCTGTCGCCCATCATGTAACCGCGGGTCATCATGCTGTCGCGCATCTGCACGTAGAAGCGCGTGCCGCCGGCCAGCATCGAGTCCGGCGCGAAGGTCATCCGATGGTAGGTGGAGTCCCAGCTCATCCGCCCGGGAACCACCGCGCCACTGGTGTCACGCTGCCGCATCGCGAAGCGGCCCGCGCAGGACGCCGAATCCATCGGGTAGTTGAACGTGACAGTGACCGACCCGTTTCGCGCCACGTCCGGAGCCCCTGGCGCCGGGGCAACGACCACGCTCGCCGTCACCACCGTCGCCGCCGTGGGGCTGGTGGCGTCATGCGCGCACGCCGCGGCGACGAGCACCGGGCCGATCACCACGAGTAAGCGGCTCATTCATCTCCTCCTGTCCTCACGACCCAGTCCTCTGCCGGGATATCCGAAACCGGCAGTCGCAAATCTCGTGCCGGGCGGCGTGCGCCCGAACTTGAGAGACGTCCCGCTCGTTCTAGGAGAAGATGTACCAGGCGCTCGCGACGCCGGTCGCGACGATCAGCGCCAGGAACGTCCAGTACAGCAGCCGGTTCGGCCCGCGCAGCGCGTGCGCGCCCATGAGCCTCTTGTCGGCCGCGATGAGCCCGAGCGTCACGGCGGGACCGATCAGCACCGCGATCTGGAGCACCATCAGGCTGAGCGCGAGGTTCACCAGGTTCAGCGTGATGATGGGCACGACCACGGCCGGGAGGGATTCAACCAGATACACCTTGAACCAGTTCTTCCGCCCCCAGCCCAGCGCCTCCGTGACGCCCCAGCAACTGCCCAGCGACACGACGATCAGGGCGATGAACGACGCCGCGATGAGGCCCACCGCGAAGACCTCCGGCGCCCACCTGCCGGCTACGCCGGCCAGCGCCCTCGACAGGCCCAGCGGGGAGGCGAAGGTGAGCGACTCCGCGCCCACGCCGATCGCTGCCACGGCGACCGCCACCATAAGGAGCTCGGAGGCGATAGCCCCGATGCCCGTCTCGACCCGTACAGCCCAGAGGTTCCGCGGCGCAATGCCCTTTTCCGCCGTGGCTGAAGCCTGATAGAAGAGCATGAAGGGCATGATGACCGCCCCGACGTTGGCGGCCAAGAGAAAGACGAACTGCGAGGAACCGGAGAAGTAGAACGGCACGAACGCGACGCCGTGCCGCGCCGTGAGGAACGCGGAGGCGGCGCAGGCGATCGCGAAGACCACCGAGATCACGAGGAGCGGCTTCTCGGCCTCGGCGTACCGGCGCTTGTAGACCACGAGGATATGCGCGGCGAAGATGATCGGGACGGACACCCGCGGCGGGACGCCGAGGATCTGGAAGCCGATGGCCGCCCCGGTGTACTCCACCACGTAGCTGATGATGTCCACCAGCGCCATCGGGACTGAGGCCAGGACCGCGGTGCGCCGGCTGTAGTTCTGCCGGATCAGCTCGCCCAGTCCCTTGTGCGTCACGGCGCCCACGCGGCCCGCGACTTCCTGGATTACATAGAGCGGGACCGTGAGAATCAGCAGGAACCAGATCAACCTGGTGCCATAGACCGCGCCGGTTTCCGCTGCGGTGATCATGCTCGCGGCGTCCACGTCGGCGATCATGACGAGCCAGGCCGGTCCCCAAACGGCGAGCAGGTCTCGCAGCCGGGGGCCCAGCGTCATACCATTCACCCGCTCTTCCAACACTGTCATGTCACCGCCTCTGAGGGCTCCGCCTGATACGCGGTCTCATTCTCAGCGCAAGCTTCGTACCTAGGGTGACGCGGTTGCGCCAGTCGGAGGACGCTCGGCCTGACTTGCGCAAGTTGCTGCCGGAACTCGGCACCGGTGTCCGCGGTAACGGGTGCTATCTCCTCCGGCAAAGTCCGGCATGGAAGGACAGGGAGTCCGGCATCGACGCGGAAACCCGCGAGGCGCAAGCCGTCCTTCTGGAGTCCACCCCCTGAGTCCTGTTCAGGTCCCCACCGGGTCAGTTTCGGTGCACGGTTCTCCCGGCTGAGCTCGACGATAGTGGCGGACCGCGAGCGTTCGAAGCCCTTCGGCACCTGGCACGCGCCGGTGGCTCCCCGACGCTGCTTCGGGCTGGAGTCTTGCGGCGGCCAGCGCGGGGGCGAACTTGGCACGAGCCTGTAGCGGCGCGCCACGACGGCGCGCTAGCCCGGACAGCACAACCGGGCGGTTCCGTCTCAGCAACCGATCGGTACGTGAGGAACGCTTGACCGAACCGGCGTCTGCCGTCTCCCGCCCACCAATCCGCTTCAATCGCAACGAACTCGCTGGTGCGTTCGGAGACATGGGCACTGACGTGCCGCTCCTGATTGGCGTCGCGCTCGCTTCGCACCTGGACGGAGCGAGTATGCTGATCATGTTCGGCGCGATGCAGATCCTCACGGGCCTCGCGTACCGCATGCCGATGCCCGTGCAGCCGCTCAAGGCCATGGCGGTCATCGTCATCGCGCAGAAGACGGCGGCGCCCGTGCTGTACGGTGCCGGACTCGCCATCGGCGTGACCATGATGGTGCTTGCCGTAACCGGGACGCTCACGTGGCTCGGGCGCGTCATTCCCAAGAGCGTGGTGCGCGGAATTCAGTTCGGGCTTGGCCTGCAACTCGCCTCTGTCGCGCTGCAGAACTATGTGCGCGCCGAGGGCACAGGCGGCTACGCGCTGGCTGGCGTCGCCTTCGTTCTTGTCGTGCTATTGCTCGGGAATCGCAGACTCCCTGCAGCCTTGCCGGTGGTCGCCCTCGGACTGGCCTTCGCCGCGTTCCGGTTGGACTCCCACTCGCTGGCTGCGAGCGTGGGGCTGCACTTGCCCACTCACCACGTACCACGGCTATCAGACATTGCAGCGGGCTTCGTGCTCCTCGCCCTCCCTCAGATTCCCCTGTCCCTGGGCAACTCCGTCCTCGCCACGCGCCAACTGGCCAAGGACCTCTTCCCGGAGCGGGAGGTCAGCATTCGGAAGCTCGGCCTCACGTACGCGGCCATGAACCTCATCAGCCCCTGGCTAGGCGGCATCCCGACGTGCCATGGCTCCGGTGGGATGGCGGGGCACTACGCGTTTGGCGGTCGTACCGGTGGGTCGATCATCATCTATGGCGTGCTGTTCGTCGCCCTAGGGCTTTTCGTCGGACCGGGGTTCGATAGCGTCGCTCGTGCGTTTCCGTTGCCCATCTTGGGTGTGCTCCTCCTCTTTGAGGCCCTTGCCCTCGTGTGGCTCATCCGCGACACTGCGCACTCGCGCGTGGACCTGCCTGTTGTTGCGCTCGTGGGGCTCATGGCGGTGGGACTGCCGTACGGCTACGTCGTAGGCATGCTCGTCGGCACGGCATTGGTGTGGCTCGGTGAGCGCACGAACCTCGTGAGCCCCGATGCCGTGTAACTAGCGCCCTGCAGCTGGCGGCCCGCCGAGCTTGGGCCACGTGGTCGGTTACGCGTAGGCCGCCATCGGCACCAGCACCCGCCGCCGCCATGATCCACAGCTGAATCTCCGCCGCGGGCGGAACGCGCCCCACGTACCTCAACTCGCCGTTGATGACCAGCGCCGGCATCGCCATGATGCGGTACGCGAGGATATCCTCGAGCCTGTCCACCCTCTCCAGCTGGCCGCGCCGCCGGGAACCTCGACGGCCTTCGCGGCCTCGGCGAAGAGCGCCCTGCGTCTCGGGCACCCCATGCCCAGAACCCGGATCTTCACCCTGCTCCCTCGCGCGCCGACGCTCATCCGGCGGCCACCGCCGGACGCGGGGGAAGCCAGAGACGCGTCCTCAGCCCGAGCAGCGCCCGAGAGAGCAACAGGAGCATCGGCAGCTCCACAATCGGGCCGAGAATGATCGCTAGGTACACCAGCGGGTGCCCCGGGAAGGCGGCCACCGCGACGCCAATGACGGCCTCGGAGTTTCGGGCCGTCGTCGTGAAGGCCATCGTCACGGTATCCGCGTAGCCGAGCCTGAACACCTTGCCGCTGACCAGCGCGAGGGCGAACAGCACGATGAAGAACAGAATCAGGAACACGACGAGCAGCCCCACGCGGCCCGCGTCGGACGCACCGATCGAGGGCTGCGACACAAACATGCCCAGAATGACCAGCACCAGAGCCCAGAGCTTGAACTCGCCGTTGGCTCTCTTGAACCGGCCGAAGAAGTAGTCGCGGCCCTTGGCTCTGATGATCACCTTCTGCAGCGCGTAGCCGAGCACGAACGGCGCGATCAGGAACAATCCGACGCTGCGGACGAGGACGGCCAAGTCGATCGGGATGACACGGCCAACCAGGATGTACATGTAGAGCGGCATGAGGACGATCTGGAGCGTGATGTTCCAGGGAAGGAGCGCGATGCCCCACGCGACGTCGCCCTCCGCCAGATCCGTGAAGATCAGGTACCAGCCGATGCACGGGGTGAGCGTGTACAGAATCGCGCCCACCCAGAAGTCCGGGTAGCTCCTGAGAAAGGTCCAGCCCATGGCCCAGGAGAAGGCCGGAACGAAGACGAAGTTGACCAGCAAGGCGACGGCCGTCGGCTTGAGCTTCCTGAAGGCCTTGCCGACGTCCCGGATCTCCACCGGAAGCATGACGGAGAGAATGACGAAGAATACCCCGATCTCGGTCAGCGTGATGAGAGCCGGTATGGCTCTACCGATCAACCGCTGGATGACGATCCCGACGATCACCGCTCCGATCAGGATGAACGGCTTCTGCTTGTCCTTCGTCGAGAGATTCGCCACGGTCATGCCCCTTTCACAGCTCCGCGTTGAAGATGTAACCCACGATGAGATTCCCCACGCCCACCACGTTTCCGGCGCTCTCCCGCCGGCCCGCGAGCATCGCCCCCGTATGTTCCGGCGTAAAGAATGACCGCACGATCCCCACGCCGAAAACGACCACGACGAGAAGCATCAGGACCTTCGGCGCTTCGTACAGGAAGAACGCCACGGCCGCCGCCGCGCTACCTCGGGCGAGACCGAACACGCTGCGTCAGGCCGTCCGCGATGGGTTGGAGGCCGCGATACAGCAGCCACCACGCCGCCGCGCCGAGAACCGCCAGCGATCCCTTCGTCCAAGGCCTCATGTCATCAGCCGGGTCGCAGGAGGCATGCCAGCGGCACACCCCTTGCCGGGAATGCGAGGAGGAACAACGCCAGGGGGTGGAGATGCTGATCGAGATCCTCGGCAGCAGCTGTGAACGATGCGCCGAGACCGAGCGGCGGGCCCGGCAGGCCGTGAAGCAGGCCGGCATCGAGGCCACCGTCACGCAGGTGACCGACGTTCGCGCCCTGGCGCAGCGCCGCGTGCTGGTCACGCCAGCCGTGGCCATTGACGGCATCGTCAAGCTGACCGGTACGGTGCCGTCGGTGCATGAGCTGGTCACGCTGCTCATGAACCATCTCGCTGCCAGCGAATCGAACCGGCCCATCAATTATGTCACCAATGAACCTTGATGGGTGACAGACTAACCCATCAATGGTCGTTGGTGGATGACATCTTGGCCCATCCACTCCTGCCAGGGACGGCATGGAACTCTCTTCGGTACTGACGTGCCCAGCCTGTGGCTACGCCGAGCGTTTGGCGATGCCGACCGATGCGTGTGTGTTCTTTCACGAGTGCGGTGCCTGCCATGCTTTGCTCAAGGCGAAGCCCGGTGACTGCTGCGTGTTCTGTTCGTTCGGGGCGGTTCCGTGTCCACCGGTGCAGGCTGGGAAGGCGGATTGCTGTGAGTAACCTGTTCCGCGGCTTGATGACCCATTTACGAGTTAGGTCCTAGGCGTACCATGCCCACTGCAGCGGCGCACGACCTCGATATGCTCACCCGCCGGTTCAAGGCGCTCTCCGACCCGCACCGGCTGCGCATCCTCGACCGCCTTCGGAGCGGCGAGCGCTGTGTGTGCGAGCTCACCGATGTCCTGGACGAGGGCCAGTCCCTCCTCTCGTTTCACCTCAAAACGCTCAAGGACGCCGGCCTCGTGTCTGGCCACCAGGAAGGACGCTGGTCCCGCTACCGACTCAACGGGCCGGCGCTCGCGGAGATCGAGGCATTTGTGGGCGCGTTGCGCAAGCGGACGCGCGAACGGGCCTGGAAGCCGGTGTGCGTCGAATGAGCGTCCGGCGAATGCGGTTGCAGCGCGCCCCGTCGACGTTCCTTCTCGGCGCGCGATCGGAGACTCTGGCGATGGCGTCGCCAGTCGCGCGGGAAGACCGATGAACGATGCGGCCAAGCGGCTCAATGTCTTCGAGCGCTACCTCACGCTGTGGGTCGCCGCATGCATGCTCGTCGGTGTGGCGCTCGGCAAGGCCCTGCCGGGCTTCGTGGACGCCATACGGCGCCTGGAGTTCGGGCGGGGGAGCCAGATCAACCTTCCCATCGTGGTCCTGATCTGGCTGATGATCTACCCGATGATGCTGAAGATCGACTTCTCCAGCATCCTGGGTGTGCGGAAGAAGCCGAAGGGTCTGCTGGTCACGCTGGTCGTGAACTGGCTGGTGAAGCCGTTCTCGATGGCTCTGCTCGGCTGGCTGTTCTTCAAGCACCTGTTCCTCCCCATCATCGGACCTGAGCTCGCCGACCAGTACCAGGCGGGCGTCATCATCCTCGCCGCGGCCCCGTGCACGGCGATGGTGTTCGTCTGGTCCTACCTCAGCGACGGCGACCCGGCGTACACGCTGGTGCAGGTATCGGTCAACGACCTCATCATGCTGGTCGCCTTCGCGCCCATCGTGACCCTCCTAGTGAGCGGCACCAGCGGTCTCACGGTGCCCTTCAAGGTGCTGGTCTACAGCGTGGTCGCGTTCATCGTGATCCCGCTGGTGCTGGGGAGCGTGAGCCGCGCCGTCCTGCTGCGCGCGAGGGGCGCCGAGTGGTTCGAGAAGCGGTTCCTGGCCGTCCTACACCCGGTGACGATCCTTGCCCTGCTCGCGACGCTGGTCTGCATCTTCGCGTTCCAGGCCGACAACATCCTCGGCAAGTGGTTCCACGTCCTCCTGATCGCCGTGCCGATCCTCATCCAGGTGTACTTCAACTCCTCGCTCACCTACGGCCTGATGCGGCTCTTCCACGTGCCGCACAACATCGCCGCGCCCGGCGCCCTCATCGGGGCCAGCAACTTCTTCGAGCTGGCGGTGGCCACGGCCATCGCGCTCTACGGCCCGGGCTCGGGCGCGGCGCTGGCGACGGTAGTCGGGGTCCTCGTCGAGGTGCCCGTGATGCTGTCGGTGTGCACGGTGTGCAACCGGACGCGGGGCTGGTTTGATCGTCCGGCACTGGAGGGGGCTGGGGCTCCGCAGGCAGGCTAGTGGACTGTCTCAGCTATCCCGCTAGCGCCGATGCGGTGCCGCGGGGTGCTGTAGGCCCAGTGGAACGGGCGGCACGTCTTGTTGTGGCCCCGGATGTACTGCATGAGCTTGCGGCGGAGATC
>JAJYJR010000727.1 GCA_021789355.1 Chloroflexota bacterium
GGTTCAGGAGCGCGTGGCAGGCGGGATTTGCGCGGCCCTGCTTCGCCTTCGTGATCACGGTCCGCAGGGCGGTCACGATCCCGCCGACCACCATCCTCTGCCCGCGAGCGACTCGTTCCTGCGCTCGCCCGAGTACGGTCACGAAGTCCCCCACCCCGGCCGCCGCCTCGCCCCTCGGGTGGCTGCTGAGGTGGCGCCCCAGGAGCTCCTTCTCCCAGCGCAGCCGCTCGCGGAGCGGCGCCTCGGCGGCACGGGGAGGGGCCGCTCGCAGGCCGGCGGGCTCGGCCGCCAGCTCGAGCAGCGAGGCACGGCCGGTCGCCCGTGCGCGCCGGGCGTTGGCGCCCGCGGCCATCGGGGGCGAGCCGCGTGCGTCGTGATCCGGAGCGCCCGCGACAACCTCCCAGCCTCACCGGCGCCTACGGCTTCAGCGCGATCTGGTCGAGCGCGGTCATGCCTATCAGCTCATCGAACCCGTAGGTCAGCACGCGCGGCGACGCGAGGGCCGCGTAGCGATTCCTGGTCAGCGGGACCACGGCCAGGACATTCTCCATGAGGTACACGTCAACGTCTGCGACGCACTGGAACTGGGCCTCGCCCGTGAGTGGGACGCACGCCTCGCACCGGCCGTCGATGTTCGGGACGTCGGTGACCTCGTAGCCCCACTTCCGCAGCTGGTCCGGGGTCGCCCCGACCATCGTGTAGTTGTACGTCTCCGGCGTGATGTAACGGCTCTCGAACACCATCTGCAGGAGCCCCGCACCCCCGACGTAGTTGCTCTCATACGCCATGCCGATCACGAGCGGGATCTTCGAGTCGGGGTGGTGCGCTATTCCGTAGAAGAACGTCTGCCGATCGACGACCTCGACCTCGAGGTGGATGCCGAGCGGCTCGAGGTCGTCCCTGATGGCTGCGGCAAGATTCTGGCGTGGGTCGTCGAGCGTCACCGCGCGGACGTGCGCGCAGGCCGGTGCGTCGCAACGGCCGTCGCCATCGGTGTCGTACCGCGAGCTCGCCATCTCGGCCCGAGCAGCGCCGAGGTTGCCCCTGTCTCGCGGCGTCGCGTACGGGTCGTAGTCGGCGAGCAGGTTGTCCTCGTAACTGTCGGCGAGAAGATGACCAAAAGCCTCGGCCGCCACCGGGCCTTCCTGCAGGTCGACGAGATGCTGCTTGTCGATCGCGAAGTTGAGGGCCCGGCGGACGTGAAGGTCGTCGAAGGGCGGCACCGCGAGATTCAGGAACGCGCCCCGGACCCAGCCGGTGGGGTTCAGATAGACGCTTCCGCGCGTCGGATCGGCCCGGAACGCGTTGTACACGTCGACCGGCAGCGTTGGCAGCTCTCCTCCCGACGGCCACACGAGGTCGGCGCTCCCGGCATCGATCGCCTTGACCGCCTGCTCGGGGGAGTCGACAGAGACGATCTCGATCCGGTCGGCGTATGCCGGGCGAAGCTCGTCGCTCGCCCGATCCCACGAGGGGTTTCGCACGAGCGTGAGACGGCCCGGCTTGGAACCCGCTGCCGGCGCGCGCCGGTCGGCCGGGACCGAGAAGTCGAACTGCTCCGAGCCCTCGACCATGAATGGACCCGACGAGACGAGGAACCGCCCGTACCCGTCGTCGGCGCCCTCGGCGATGCCGAAGGCGGCATCAGGATGCTGGGGGTCGGGCGGCAGTGGACCGGCCGCGAAACTGGCCAGCCGGGCCCCGAAGTCCCCTGGCGGCTGGACGAGTCGGAAGACGAGCGTGTGGTCGTCGGGCGTCTCGATGCCCGAGATGGAGGGTGCCTCGCCGCTGTTGTACTCGGTCGCCCCCTTGATCTCCAGGAACAGCATGTACCAGAAGTTGTCCACTTCGGCGGCCGAGATGCTCGGCGCGAGCATGCGGTGGAAGCCACGCACGAAGTCCTGGGCGGTGATCTCGACGCCCTGGAGCGGCGGCCCGTAGTGGAGCCCCCCCTTGATCCGGATCGTCCACGTCAGGCCGTCCGCCGAGACCTCGGGCAGCTCGGCCGCGAGGTCCGGACGGAGCGTCGAGCCGCCCTTCTCCGTCGGCTGGCCATTGTAGGAGTACAGCGTGCGCACGAGGCAACAGCGCATCAGTCCCGCCGTGAACCAGCGTCCCAGCTGCGGATCGAACAGCCGACGTCGCTCGGTCGACGTCGGCTGCGGGTCGGTGAACTCCTCGGTGAACGTGCTGCTCGGCACGACGATTCGCAGCGTGCCACCCCGTGGCGGCCCGGATTGCGCGGGCGAGGGAGTCGGACCCGTTCGGGTCCCGGTGCAGCCCGCGAGGAGGGCCGCGGTCACGATCAGGACGAGGAGACGAGGGATGCCAGCCGGACCGGCCGTGCCCGGGAAGCCAAGCGTCATTGCTGCACCGTCACCCACACGTTCTCGCCGGAGACGGCGACGCCTTCGGCAGGTCCAGGAAGGTCGATCGAGCGGGATACCTTCCGCGATTCGGGATCGATCCGCAGGAGCGCGCCGCGGCTGCCCGCGACCCAGAGGGCATCGTTTCCCGCGGCGATCCCTCGGGGCCCCTGGTCGAGCGAGACGGTGGCCACGAGCCTGTCGGTCGCCGGGTTGATGACGATCACCGTGTTGCCGACGTTGCTCGTCATCCACACGCGCCCGAAGCCCACGGCGAGGGCGGTCGGCGGGTCGGGCAGGCTGATCTCGGCCGTCTTCTCCAGGGTCAGCGGATCGATGCGCCAGATCGTCTTGCTGAGGGCATGGGCGACCCAGACGGATCCGTCGCCAAGTGCCACGGCGACCGGCTGCCCGCCGACCTCAACCGTGCTCGCGATGCTTCGCGTCGCCGGGTCGATCTTGGTCAGCGTGTTCGCGACCCCGTTGGTCACCCACACGCCGCTCTCGTCGAGGGCGATCGCGTTCGCGCCGTTCCCGATCGGGATCTTCTGTTGCTGCTGTGGATTCGCCGCGCTCACGCGGAGGACAACGCCTGCACTCTCACCGGTCGTGCCGTAGCCGAAGGCGACCCAGGCCGAGCCGCCTCCAACGGCCAGGCCGGTCGGCGTCCCGGGCAGCCCGATCGCCCTGGGCGAACCCCCCGCGAGGGGGACCGCGGTCAGGAGTCTGTCGCCGAGGCTGAGGACCCATACGGTGTCGTCGGCAATCCCGATGCCGGTCGGGCTACCGCCGGCCGGGACGACCGCCGCGATCGTGTTGGTGGCGGGATCGACCCGGATCGCGCTGTTCGGCTGTGGCACGAGGGGCGGCGCGGCGGTCCCGCCGACCAGCAGCAGAAAGGCGGCGACGGCCGTGAGTCCCGCACCGAGGAGCGCTGCCCCACCGGCGGCCCTCCAACCCGGCCGTCGCCGGCCCGCTTCTTCCGCGCCGGGCGCGACCGGCCATACGGCGGGCAACTCCCGGCGTCGCCATTCGACGGCGTAGAGGTGCCAGTCCTCGGGGACGCCCTTGAACTCGTGGACGCCCCCATCGCTGAAGGTGACGTC
>JAJYJR010000728.1 GCA_021789355.1 Chloroflexota bacterium
CCCGAGCACCGTCAGCGCCATGACGGGCAGCGACTCCGACATGCCTGTCTCCTCTCCGCTGGATGCACGCCGGCCGACGTGGCTTCCGGGCCCCGGCCGGTAGTCGGCGGGACGGGGCGCCTCGCCCGCCCCCTCACGACGGCCGCTGCCCGGGCATGAGACTCGATCGTACGCGGGATCGCGGGACCGAGGCGAGCCGATCGGCCCGACAGCGGGCCGCCCTCTCCGCCGCCGTCAGCGGGGCGGCTCCGCCCCCGTCCCGACGAGCTCGTACGTCACCCTGTGCCAGGCGGCCCCGAACGGCGCGATCTCGAAATCCTCGGACGAGACCACCCGGTAGCCCCTCCGCCGCATCGCGATGACGTCCTGCTCCATCCGCGCCAGGACCCGCTCCTCGGGCGTCAGGCGCAGCTGGAGCCCGAACGCGCGCACGAGCAAGGCCAGCAGCGGGCTGGCGAGCGCGAGCAGGCTGTCGCGACCGTACGTCTTCACGACCCGGCGGGCCGGCTCGGGATTCCAGGGCGGCATTGGCCAGCTCCTCGCTCATGGATCGTCCGCGTTCTCGTGAACGTTAGCAGTTCTGAGAATACTCTGGTAGGCTTCCGTCGTGGCCAGCGCGAAGCTCCTCCTGCATCCGGTCCGCCTCCGCATCGTGCAGGCGTTCATGGGGGGAGACCGCCGGCTCACCACCCGGCAGATCGCGGCGGAGATACCCGACGTCCCGGAGGCCAGCGTGTACCGCCACGTCGCGCGGCTCGCGGGCGCCGGCGTCCTCGAGGTCGTGGCGGAGTGCCGGGTCCGCGGCGCAGTGGAACGGACATACGTCCTGCGGGCCTCAGCCGCGCGCATCGGGCCCGACGAGGCCGCGGCGATGTCGCCCGAGGAGCACCAGCGGGCGTTCCTCGCCTACGTCGCGGGACTCCTCGCCGAGTTCGATCGATATCTTGCCGTGGCGCCCGACCCGGTGCGGGACGCGGCCACTCATGCGGCCTCCTACCAGGTGGCCGGGATGTGGCTCAGCGACGAGGAGTTCTCCCGTTTCGGACGCGAGCTCGCGGCCCTCGCGGCCCCGCTCCTGGCCAACTCGCCCGCCCCCGGCAGGCGCCGGCGGGTGCTGTACACGGTGGTGCTGCCCGCGGCGGAACCGGGGGACCGCGAGACGGACCCCGAAGCCCGCGCCTCAGCCTGACGAAAGGATCGCCATGGACTCGACGTCCCTGAAGGTGGGCCTCGCCGCCCTCGAGCTCGCGCGCTCCGACCGGTTCGAGGCGCTGCACGAGCGGTTCGCGGCCCCGCTGCGGGCGCTCGTCACGGCGGACTCGCTGCGAGTTGCCTGGACCGCGGCCCTCGAGCGGTCCGGGCCCGTGACCGCCGTCGGGTCCGCGATCCTCGACGAAGCGCCCGGCGTCACCACCGTGAAGGTGCCGCTGCAGTGCGAGCGCGGGGCCCTGACGCTCCTCGTCGCGGTGACGCGCTCCGGGGATCTCGCCGGGATCCAGCTCGCCCCGGCCGACGCGATCGCGCCGGCCTCACCCTGGGAGCCGCCCGCGTACGCGGATCGCTCGCGCTTCGACGAGCAGGAGCTGAGCCTCGGGGCCGACCCGCTGGGCGTCGGCGCCACGCTCAGCCTGCCTCACGTGCGGGGCCGGGTGCCGGGGGTCGTGCTGCTCGCCGGGTCGGGGCCCTCGGACCGCGACGGGACGATCGGGCCCAACAGGCCGCTGCGCGACCTGGCGTGGGGACTGGCCGCCCGGGACGTCGCGGTGCTGCGCTTCGACAAGGTGACGGCCGCGCACCCGGACGAGGTGCGAGCAAACCGCGCCTTCACGCTGACCGACGAGTACGTGCCGCAGGCCCGCGCGGCGCTCGAATTCCTGCGGGGTCATCCCGCCGTCGATCCACAGCGGCTCGTCGTCGCGGGGCACAGCCTGGGCGGCACCGTCGCGCCGCGAGTCGCCGCGGCCGCGCCCCCGGTCGCCGGCATCGCGATCCTGGCGGGCGGCGCCGCGCCGCTCCACTGGACCATCGTCCGCCAGTTCCGCTACCTGGCCTCGCTCGATCCCGCAGCCGCGGCGGGGGCCGGGCCGGTGATCGAAACGCTCACGCGTCAGGCCCGGCTGGTCGACAGCCCGGATCTGTCACCGTCGACGCCGACCGCGGATCTCCCGCTGGGCACGCCGGCCTCGTACTGGCTCGACCTGCGCGACGACGACGCGGCGGCGGCGCTCGCCGCACTCGGGATCCCCGTGCTCGTCCTGCAGGGCGGCCGCGACTACCAGGCGACCGTCGACGACGACCTGGCGCGCTGGCAGGCGGCGCTCGCCGGCCGTCCCGACGTGACGGTGCGCGTCCATCCGTCCGACGACCACTGCTTCTTCCCGGGCTCGGGCCGGTCATCGGCGCAGGAGACGATGCGGGGCGGCCAGCACGTCGACCCGGCTGTGATCGAGGAACTGGCGAGCTGGGTGGCGGGCCTTCCGCCGGCGTCCAGCCGCGGATAGCGGGAGGCGCGCGGGACCCGGCCGCGGCCCGCCGCTTCGCCGATGAGGCCTTCGCGGGCTCCGATGCAGCGATGGATCGGCTCGCACCTGCAAGGCCACCGCAACACCGCCGGCCGTACCGTCCGGGGAACGCCGTCCGTGGCCTCCTGCCGAGCGCGCGAACCTGGACCGAGGGAGGGGGAACGTGATCATCCGCGTGGTCCGCTTCCGCGTGGCGTCCGCCTTCGCACATGCCGCGCGGGAGGCGGGCCGCGCCGAGTTCTTCGGGCCGAACCCGCCCCCCGGGCTCGTCCGGGCGCTCTTCGGGCGGCAGGAGAGCGGCGGGGACTGGGTGACCTTCGCGACAGTCACCGAGTGGGCCGACATGGGATCGCTGTACGCATGGGTCGGAGGGGCGGACCTGCACGTGGTCGCACTTCCGGACGGCTGGACGGCGCCCACCGAGCTTCTCGACGTGCAGCACTACCTGTCCGAGGGCCTCGATCCCGCGCCCGACGCGCCGGAGACGATCGCCGGGGCTGGTTCCGTCCACGCCCCCGTGACCGGATAGCCCTGCTCGCCATCGCCGGTCCGACCCGTCCCCCGCGGGCGGGTGCGCGTCTTCCCCAGGCCAGTTCGCACCGCGGGTCCGCGCTTCCGGGAATGCGTGCTGCGCGCGGTCAGGAGCCGAAGAACTCGCGCATGTCGGTGGCCGAGCAGGTGTGCGCCAGGCAGCCGAGCCCCCAGGCGTCCTCGATCGTGCGCAGCAGGGAGTAGTGGTCGTGCGCGACGGCGGAGCGCATGCCGGCCCGCGTGTACGGGCTGACCACGAGCGTCGCCACGCGCCCGCCGCCTCCCGCGTTCGTGGTGCCCTCGTCCCAGGTGATGAAGAGGACGCTGTCGGCGAAGGCGGCGCTGTCGACGATGCGCGGCACGAAGGCGGCGAGGAAGGCGTCGCCGGTCGCCGTCGAGCAGTCGTGCATGT
>JAJYJR010000729.1 GCA_021789355.1 Chloroflexota bacterium
CCCACTTCGAGCGCCAAGAGCAGGTTGAGGACCTTGCCAGGTCCTACCGGACCGCCTCGTAGTGGAGAAGGATCTCCTTGTTCTTGCCCGGCTTCGTCTCGATGAGACTGAGCGTCGTCTGACGGTCCATCGGACCCCAGTACCGAGGACCTTTCCCATAGACGACGGGCATGACATAGAACCAGTAGTCATCGGCGAGATCGCGGCGGAGGCACTCCCGGAGCACGGCGGGTCCCCCCTCGACGATGATATTGCCGCCGTCCTCGTGCTTCAGCCGATCGAGGATCTCAGCGAGGTCGCCGCTCAGGATCCGCGAGTTGTCCCAGTCGGAGGATGTGAGGCGGTGCGAAAGGCAGACCTTCTCGACCCGGTCCAGATACCGTCGATAGTCGATCAGCCATGCCGGCTCGCCCGGGTCAAGCGCCTTCTCGCTCCACGTCCGCTGATGCCCGAGAAAGGATCGCCTGCCCATGACGACCGTCGTGACATCGTCGAACCGGTCGTACCACATGTTGCGAAAGAGCGGATTGGGCTCAGTCGATGGCTGACCCGACGTCGGATACTCCGGGAAGACCCCGCGGCCATCCAGGGTCATGTACACGTTGGCCGTGATCTTCCGCATCGTCTCCTCCTCCGAGCCGTCCGACGATCGCCTTGAACCTCGCCGCCGCCACGCATAGGAGTATGCGCACCCGGCCGCGGAGGCGCGGCCCTGCCGATATGTACCTTGACGGGTACGTAACCTGGCGGGTACATTACGTCCATGGATGCGATCCTGCAGGCGGTCAGCGACGGAAGTCGGCGCACGGTGCTGGACGTGCTTCGCGACCACGACGCGACCGTCAGCGAGCTGGCAGCCCTGCTGCCCATCGCCCGACCGGGCGTCTCGAGGCATCTACGGGTGCTTCGCGAGGCAGGGCTGGTCGAGGCGCGCACGGAGTCGCAATGGCGCATCTATCGACTTCGGCCGGAACAGCTCGCGCAGGTGGACGCGTGGCTCGGACACTACCGCCCGCTCTGGGAGCACCGGATGGCAGACCTTCACGCCGAGATCGAGCGAGGAAAGGACGACCAAAGGAGGCGAAGTTGGCGCGCACCAGCACCGTGATCGGGTCGCTCCGGCTGGTGGACGGCAAGGCCGTCGTCCGGATGGAGGATCGCTTCGCGACCGATGCCGGTGATCTGTGGTCGGCCCTGACCGACCCCGGGCGCCTTGCGCGGTGGATCGCGCAGGTCGATGGCGACCTGCGCGTCGGCGGCGAGATCCACGCTGTGTTCACGAGTGGCTGGGAGGGACCCGGTCGGATCGAGGTCTGCGAGCCTCCCAGCAAGCTGCTGCTCCGGATGTCACCGGGAGAGGAGGACGAGACCGAGATCGAGGCGCGTGTCTTTCCGGAGGGCTCGATGACGCGCCTCGTCGTCGAGGAGCGTGGGCTCCCCCTGGGCGAGGCCGCGGCACACGGCGGTGGGTGGCAGGCGCACATCGAAGACCTCGCTGCGCATATCGCGGGGCGGCAACCCAGCGATTGGCGGGCCAGATGGGCCGAGGTGACGCCCGCGTACCAGGATCAGCAGGCTCAACTCATACTGGATGCCCGGGACCCCACTCGAGGCGAAAGCGACTGATCGCTGGTCTTTCTCCGCCGTGCCCAGCGCTTGGCGGCCTGGCTGTTCTCGTGCCGAAGCTTCAGTGCTGCGCGTAGAACCTGGCGATTGCGCCGAACGCCTCCTTGGGCTCCCAGGGCATGTCGGAGTAGGTCATGCCGTGGCGTCCGGGCAGGTAGCTCTTCACGAGGCTGAAGCTGTCCGTGTCGAGATCGTGCCGCGGGTCGTCGTCGTGCGTCAGGATCGGTGACACGAACGTATAGACAAAGGCGCCGTCGACACCGAGCGAGGCCAGCAGCTCGAGTTGCCGGAAGAGGAGGTCGGCCTGTAATCGTTCGTCGCGCTCGTGGACTTCGCGCACGCGGGGACGGACGGCGCGGCCGACGAGCGGCACCCGATGCAGCACGAAGGAAGGCAGGTCGAGATTCTCGGGGCCCATCGGTCCGGTCAGCTCGGCGCCAGTACGGGTGCGGAACCCGAGCTCACTGATGACCAGCGGCTTGCCTATGGCGCGGAGCGGCTCGAGCCTGGCCACGTAGCGGTCCTTCACGGATTCCATCCAGTAATGGTCGATGCCAACGATGTCGAAGGGCGTCCAGTCGACCTGCTCGAAGGGCAGCGAGGCATACGTGACCGGACCGCTGAACGCACGGCGCACCTGCCTCACGGCGTCGGCCAGGAAGGCGTTGAGCCGGTGAGTGGGCTCGCCCGAGGCGATCTGTGCCGGCAGCGCCGCGACCTGGCTTCGCTGTGCGTACGTCCTCCCGGCCAGGATGCCTCGCATGAAGAAGCTGAGTTCGGTCCCGATGCTGAAGACGACGCGCCCAGGCCAGCGACGCTCGAGCTCTCCGGCCGCGTCGGCCGCCCTGGCGAGGTACTGGAGTGTGGTGGGCGGGTCCTTGCCCCAGAGCTCGGGGCAGAACCACACCTCGAGTCCGAGCTCCAGCGCGGCCTCGCTCGCCACGACCAGCCGGCGAACATCCCGGGCGCAGACCTTCACCGCGGTGCAATGTAGGTCGCCGGAGATGATCTCTAGCTCACGGCGGACAAGGCGCGGGTCATAGTCGGGCCGCAGGTTGCCGCCCATCACCCGGCCGACATCGTAGAGCACGCCCTTGCGGTTCATCGGGACCTCCGGCAGTCGTGCTTCCCGAAAACGCTGATTCGGGGCGCTCAGGCACCGAAGCCCATCGCGACCATGAGCCCGACGAGCAGGTAGAAGCCGGCGAGCTCGATGACGTGGGTGCGACGCAGGCGCGACCATGATGTGTCGGATCCGGAGCCGACATAGTCTTCAGTGGCGGGCACAATGACGAACTGACTCCAGGCGAGCAGCGCAAGCGCGAGGAGGAGTGACGCGCCGAACGTCGCGCCGTACGCGTTCGTCCCGAGTTGGCCGCCGAGGATGCCGCGGAGGAAGCCCAGGCCGACTGCGATCCCGCCAGAGCCGGCTACCGCCGGCCGCCGCCGGATCTCGAGGGACCGCAGGACGTCGACTCCCGACGCGGGCAGCGCGCGGAGCGTCGGCAGCAGAATGGCAACGGCATACATGACCGAACCCACCCAGACGATTCCAGCCTTGATGTGCGCCCATTCAGGAGGGCGAGGATGATGGTCATGCGGAGGCGCTGACGCCCGCTACAGCCGGGATCACGTCGCGGCCCATCACCTCGAGCGGCGTCATGCGGTCCGCGCCGACGACATACCCGAATACCGTCTCGATGCCCATGCCTCCGAGCCAGCGGAGCTGCTCGACGAGGTCGCCCGCCTTCGAGCCGTCCGCGCCGACGTCGAAGCGGAACGGCGCCGTCTTCTCGATCGCCGCGTAGTCGCGACCCGCGTCGTCGCACATGCGCC
>JAJYJR010000730.1 GCA_021789355.1 Chloroflexota bacterium
CAGCAGCATGGTGACGTGGTCGGCGCCACGCGACGCGATCGGCGAATCCGCGGGTGCCGGCGCGCCGCGCCGCTCGGCTACAGGAGCGCCACCCCGCGTGTCCCGGGCGCGGTCCTGCCCCCCGCCATCCGCGGCGACGTCGGACCCGGCGACCCAGCCGGACCCGGCGACCCAGCCGGACCCGGCGACCCAGCCGGACCCGGCGACCCCGTCGGACCGGGCGACCCCGTCGGACCGGGCGTCAGTGGACCCGGCGACCCCGGGCTCGACCCCGTCGGACCGGGCGCCTGCCGCATCGCGGAATGCCGCATCGCGGCCCGCAGCATCGCGGCCAGCGACCTCGCGGCCCGCCGCATCACGGTCCGCAGCATCGCGGCCGGCGACCTCACGGCCCGCCGACCCTTGCGGCGGGGCGGTGCCCGGGCGCTCGCCGAGCAACCCCAGGGCCGCGGCCGCGCGTTCCGCGCGCGCCACCGACTCGCCGTACGTACGGGTCCCGACCAGGCGGCGCAGGTGCCCGGCTCGATCGAGCCCCACCAGGATCTCCCCGAGCAGCCGCTCGAACCGGGCGGGTTCTCCCCGTGCCTGGAGGATCGCAACCGCGGTCTCCGTCACGTCCCGCTCGACCGCCGCGAGCTGGAACCCCACCGCGTGGTCCGCGCGCCCGTCTGCCGTCGCGCCGTCCGCCCCGGCTTCGCCGCCGCCCGGGAGTGCCAGCCCGGCTCGCGACCGGATCCCGCCGCCCGCATCCGCCCCGATCCCGAACTCCAGCGTGCCGCCCACCAGTTCGTCCGCTTCGGCCAGGAGGGCGTTGGCGAGCCGGTACCCGGCACCCACCCCGCCCAGTGCGCCCGCGACCAGCGCCTCCGGCCCCCCGGGTTCCAGCATGACAACGACGCGCGCGTCGGGGGCAAGGATCGGCCGGACGGCACCGAGCCCGCGCTCGAGCGCGGATGCCTCCCAGCCCCAGCCCGGGCGCGGCGCCGGCCCCGCCAGGCCCTCCAGGGGCAGCGAGGCCGCCGCGTCGGGGCCCAGCGCGAGACAGGTCGCGTGGTACGCGAACGAGAGCGACTCGGTGGTCCAGCGCAAGGGTGGCTGCGTCAGCACGAGCCGCACGCGTGGATCGGGGCGCTCCACCCGGGCACGGATGCCGCCCCCCTCATGCGGCGGCGGAAGGCCGCGCCGCAGCACCACGTTGGCGGTGGCGTCAGCGAGGTCGAGGAGGTCATCGCCGAAGCGCGCCTGGACCTGCCCTCCCGGCAGCGCCTGGATCCGCTGGATGAAGCCCCGCACGAGGCGGCAACCATCCTCGAAGAGCAGCCACGGGTTCCGCTCGCGCCACTGGTGTCCCCCGGGCAGGCGCACGCGCCCGTTCGAGATCCGCAGCGCGGCGACACGCCCCGGGTAGCTGTTCAGCTTGCTCGCCGGCATGACGGCATGGAGGAACGCCAGCCGGAGCGCCGCCTCGACCGGGGCCGCACGCAGGTCCCCGTCCAGCCGCTCGACGACAGCATGGAACGCGGCGAGGGTACGCCGCGTGTACAGCGAGAGGAGCTGCGCCGGGAGGTCCTCGAGCCCGGCAATCACGGCGTATCGGGAGAGCAGAGCGTCGAGATCCTCGTGGCTGGCCTGCGTCGCCTGGGCGCGCGCCGCATCGGCCGCATCGGCCGCCGCCGTCCGCTGCTCCCCACCACCTACCTGGTCGCGGCACGTGACACACCGGTAGCTCTTCCGGAAGGGTGCCTCGGCCTCACCATCCCAGACGAACTCGTCGACCGTCACCGACCGGCCGCAGGTTGGACAGCGCGACGCGAACAGCTCGGCGATCGACTGCCGGACGTTGCCCTCGCCTCGGGGGTGCGCGGCGAGCGACTGGACGGCGGCGTCGAAGTGGCGGATGTCGGGCGGCCGCAGCACGATCTCGGCCAGCAGCCGGGTGAGGGGGGCCGATTCGAAGGTGTAGCTGCGGCGCAGGTGGGCGATCGCGGTCCGCGCGACCCACCCTCCGCGTCCGAACAGGTCGACCACCACGTCACCGGGCCGCGAGCGAGCCTCGATCTCCGCGGCGACCAGATTCAGGGGTGGGGGCGGCGCGAGGCGCTCGAACGTGGGCAGGAGCGGACCCTGCTCGGGCCGGATGAGCGACGAGAGCGTCTCAGGCATCTCGGCGAAGTCTACCGGTGGTGGCGAGCGGCAATCCCGATGGTGGCCGCGCCTGAGACGGCCGGCCTGTTACGCCTCCTCGTCGAGGGCGTCGGGCTCCTCGACGAACGCCTCCTCGTCGGTCACCTGGGCGGGCACGACGCGTTCGATGTCGTCGAGCGACTCGTCCTCCTCGTCGTACTCCAGGTCCTCCTCGAGGTCGATCTCCTCGCGCACCAGCGTGCCCTTGGTGTAGGGCCGCAGGTCGGACGCCTTGGCCGCCGTCGGGAACGAGACCTTGCCGTAGTTGCGCGGGTCCTGGTACGTCTCGCGGATGATGATCCGCACGTCGCGCTCGCCCAGGCTCGTGACGCCGGCGGTGTACTGGTTGCCCTCCACCATCAGCTTGAGCAGCCGGGCCGCCACCTTGGGGTCGACGGTCCCAATGTGGTGGCCGTTGGACCGCGCGAGCAGGCGGCTTCCGTCGGGCACGAGCTCGACCAGGTCGCCCGGGTTGACCTGCGCGAGCTGTCGCGGATGGACGAGCTCGTAGAGCCCCGCGAAGCCGGTCTTGCCGGTCTCCTCGACGAAGATGTTGACCGGCGCCTTGTCGCCGACCTCCGCCGGGGTGGTCCGATCGCCCGCCTCGACGAGCAGGACGCGGAGCCGGTCGATATTGCGCTCGGCGATCCGGTTCGTGGGGTCCAGGGCCAGCGCGGCCTGGTAGTGCTCGCGTGCGTCGCCCAGGTCACCGAGCTCCCAGAACGCCTTGGCCAGGCGGTTCTCCGCGGCCGAGTCGGGCCCCAGCTCCAGGATCCGGCGGTTGACCTCGGCGGCGGCGTTCCAATCGGCGGCCGAGGCGGCGGCGATGGCCTGCTCGACGAGCTGCCTCTTGAGTCGGACGGTGGACGCACCGGTAGTGGCCGCGCCTGCAAGTTCGGGGAAGCTCATGGACTCCTTCGATCGGGCTCAGGTCCCGACGCGCCGTGCGACGCCCATGACAACACGGCGGACGTGGGGCCGTCGTTATGTACCATCCGCGGCGCGACTCTGTCAAACGGCGCACCGCCGCGGTCGCGTCCCGCATCTGTCGCGGCGGACCGCCGGGTGAGTCGCGGCAGACCGCCGGGTGACCGATGGCGGCGTCCATGGTCGATAGCGGCTGGTCGGCCCGGAGCCGGCGCTATTGCACACCGGGCGATCGATAGCGGCTGGTCGGCCCGGAGCCGGCGCTATTGCACACCGGGCGATCGATAGCGGCTGGTCGGCCCGGAGCCGGCGCTATTGCACACCGGGCGATCGATAGCGGCTGGTCG
>JAJYJR010000050.1 GCA_021789355.1 Chloroflexota bacterium
CCTGGAGGTCATCGAGGACCGCGCCGGGCGCCGCGCCACCATCGTTATAGCCAGCCAGCTCCCCGTGGCCCACTGGCACGAGGCGCTGGGCGAGCCGACGCTCGCCGATGCGATCCTCGATCGTCTGGTCCACAGCGCCCATCGCCTCGAGTTGCGCGGCGACTCGATGCGCCGTCCGAGGCCCGGGCGCGCCGGCCTGCCCGTGGGTCCCCGGATTGAGCTCGTCCGGAATGCTCTTGCACCCGATCCTCGCTCGCCCCGCGGCGCCCATCCGCGCCTTCGGTGGCGCGGTCCAACGGACGCTCGCCGATCTTCGCGTCGCCATCGTCGGTTGCGGAGGCACCGGATCGTCCGTCGCCGAGCAGCTGGTTCGCCTCGGCGTCCGCGATCTCGTCCTCGTCGATCCGGATCGACTCGCGGTGAGCAACCTTACCCGGGTCTACGGATCCGGACCTGACGATGTTGGCGAGCTGAAGGTTGACATCGCGGCTCGCCACCTGAGAGGGATCGCACCAGAACTCCGAGTCGAGACTGTCCCGCTGTCCATCACGGTCGAAGCCGCGGCTCGCCGACTCGGGGCCGTCGACGTTGTCTTCGGCTGCACCGATGACAACGCCGGGCGGCTCGTCCTCTCTCACGTTCCGACGTTCCTCCTGGCCCCGGTCCTCGATCTGGGCGTCCTGCTCTCCGATTCGCAGGGGCGGCTGGAGGGCATCTGCGGTCGGGTTCAGCAGCGGTCGGACAGCGAACACGTGGGCGCCGACGCAGCACATCGGGAGCTTGCTGGCGGTGCCGGACGGCCCTGTAAACGAGGGCCGTTTGCGTCTACGACATCTCATGTCGTGTTGACACACTGCCGCATGAGATGTTACTCCTGTCCGTCCTCACGGTCCTTCTGTTCGGTCTGTCGTTCCTCTCGGGGATGCTCGGCCTCGGGGTCGCCTTCGTCGCCGTTCCGGTGCTCGGGCTGTTCGGGTTCGACCTGAAGGACGTCATCCAGCCGTGGACCCTGCTGCTCAACGGGCTCACCGCGATCAGCGGGGCCATCGCCTTCTGGCGGGCCGGCATGGTCGACTGGCGGAGCGCCCTGCCGCTGGTCCTCATCACCACCATCGGCGCGCCGATCGGCGTGTGGCTCCTGCAGTACGCCTCCACCGATCAGGTCTGGTGGCTCTACGTGGCGGTCCTCGTCTTCCTCGCCGCGCGCATGCTGCTGCCCAAGGGCAAGAGCACCGAGGACCTCGCCTCGATCACGGACCGCTCCCGGGTCGAAGCCGGAGCCGCGGCGGCGCCCATCTCGGTGTTCGCGGGCTTCCTCGGCGTGGGGCCCGGGTTCCTGCTCATGCCGACGCTCACCCTGGTGGGCTACTCGGCGCGCCTGGCCGCCGCCACGAACAGCGTAGCCGTGACGCTGCCGTCCTTCTCGGCGTTTGCGGGCCACCTGGGGTCGGCGACATTCGACTGGCCGACGGTCATCGTGACCTCGATCGCCGCGGTGATCGGCGCCTGGCTCGGGGCGCGCTTCACGGCGGGGAAGGTCAAGAGCGCCACCCTCTCGCGCATCTTCGCCATCGCCCTCGTGGCGCTCGCCCTGCAGCGCGCCTGGATCCTCCTGGGATGAACACCCTCGCCGTGTCCGGCGCCGGCGCCCCGGCCGAGCCGGTCTGCCGGACCGACCTGCCGGTCCCCGATGTGCACAGGCCGGTTGGGGTTGCGGCGCTCCTCTGCGACCACACGCGTTCGACCATCCTGGCCATGCTGCGGGCGGGCCCGGCCTGCGTCTGCGAGATGGCCGGCGCGCTCGGGGAACGACCCAACAACGTCAGCAATCACCTGGCGCGCCTGCGGGAGGCGGGCCTGGTGCGGGCCGTTCGCAACCCGGTGGACGCGCGCTGGGTCTACTACGAGCGCGACGAGGCCGCCTGTGCGGGGGCCCTGGAGACTCTGCGGGAACTGCTGGAGCCGTCGGCATGACGCGCGTCGAGATCCTGGGGCTCGGCTGCTACCTCTGCTATCTGGTCGAACAGGCGGCGCGCGAGACCGTCGCGGTCTCTGGTATCGAGGCGGAGGTGGTCAAGGTCACCGATTACGGCCGCATCCTCGCCCATGGAGTCATGCATACCCCCGGGGCTCGTCATTGACGGCCGCGTCGTCAGCGCCGGCCGCATCCCCACCCCCGCCGCCATCTCCGCCTGGCTTACCACCTGATCGCCGGCGTTCCCGCAACGAACGCCAAGGAGCACCCGATGCCCCACCTTCGCGCATTCCAGGAGCACCTCAACCGCTGGATGCTCCTCTACGTGGCCCTGGCCATGGCCCTGGGCCTGGCCATCGGCTACCCGGCGGCCTCGGCCGCCAAGGCGGCCAGCGCGACGATCGGTGGCCTCACCACGGTGGCGGTCTTCTTCATCGTGTACCCCATGATGATCAACGTGCGCTTCGAGGCCCTCGCACGCGCCGGGCGCAACCTGCGTGCGGTGGGCTTGGCGCTCGTCTTCAACTTCCTCTGGGCGCCGCTCTTCGGCTGGATGCTGGCGGCGGTGTTCATCCATGAACCCCTGCTCGCGCTGGGCTTCATGCTGGTGATGGTGGTGCCCTGCTCGAGCATGGCCATCGGCTACACCGGTCTCGCCAAGGGCGACCTCGAGCTGGCCACCGTGGTGGTGGCGTTGAGCTTCATCCTGGCCGTGGTGGCGGTGCCCGCCTGGATGCTGCTCTACGCCAGCAGCTACCACGTGCCGGTGCCGATCAACGATCTCATCACCTCGATCCTCACGGTGCTGATCGCGCCCATGATCCTGGGCTACCTGACCCGCTGGGCCCTGGTGCGCCGACTCGGGCAGGCCGGCTTCGCCAGGCTGCAGCCGCTCTTCCCGGCCCTCTCGCTGCTCGCCATGTACGCCATCGTGTTCCTCATCTTCTTCGGCAAGGCCACGCTTATCGTAAGCAAGTGGAGCACCGTGCTGCTGCTCCTCGTGCCCAACGCGATCTTCATCGCGGTGACGCTCCTGCTCGTGACGTGGCTGGCCAAGCGCCTCGGCATGGGCTATGCGGAGAACATGGCGCTCGCCTTCAGCAGCACCGGCAAGAACAACGGCACCGCGATCGCCATCGCCAGCAGCGCGTTCTCCCCCCTCGTGGCCATCCCGGCCGCCACCATGCCGATCTTCCAGATCCTGCTGCTGGTCTTCTACCTGCGCTCCGCGCCCCGGGTGAAGACTTGGTTCGAGGGGCGGCGCGCGGCCGCGGTGGCCGCTCCGACGTCGGCCTGACCACGTCGCCCAGCTGAGGGTCTCCTGCGCCCCCTGCCTCTCCTTGTCGACACCCGCTGGCGCCCAACACGGAGCCTCCCATGACGCCGCCAAGTCATCCCGAGCCCATCGCGGTGCACGCAACACGCCGCGACGCCGACCGCCCAGCTCCAGGCCCGCGCCTGGAAGGCAACCTGGGCCATCACCGGCACTCAGCCCGTGGATGCGGCGAAGCCCACGGCGGCACTCGTCGGCGCGCTGGCCGCCTGCCTGGTCTCGGGCATCCAGCTTGAGAGCGAGGCGGCCGGCCTGCGCATCGCCGCGATCGGGGTCATGGCCGAGGCCGCCCGTATCGTCGAACCGGCCGGCCCGCGCCTCGGCGACTTCCGGATCCCACGTGACGACCACGAGCCCGTCGCTCGAGGCCGCGCTCCGGCCCTTGGTCGACGCGTGGGCCCACAACGGCACCGTCACCAGCACACTCAGGCTGCGCCAGCCCATCGCCATCACGTGCGACGTGGTGCGGGCTCCGCAAAGTGCCCACGCCCTCGTGGCTACCATACCGGCCGGGGCGCCGGATTGGCCTTGCCCCGCTTTGACGGACACCTGAGATCGGCCGAGCAGGCCGGGAAGGGATGTCCATCATGGTGGTCATGGAACCCGCCAAGCGACCGAGACGGTCGTTCACCGACGAATACAAGGGGCAGGTCGTCGAGCTCTGCCGGAGCGGCGAGCGCTCGATCGCCGCGGTCGCCCGCGATCTCGATCTCTCCAAGACGGCGGTCCGCCGCTGGGTCGCCCAGGCGGAGGTCAACGCCGGCCGCCGCGAGGGCTTGACGAGCGCCGAAGGCGAGGAGCTCGCCCGCCTGCGGCGGGAGAACCGGATCCTGCGCGAGGAGCGCGACATCCTGAAGCGAGCAACGGCTTTCTTCGCCAGAGAGACCCGGTGAGCGTCTACCCGTTCATCGCGGCGGAGAAGGCAGCAGAGCGCACGGTGGCGAAGGCCTGCGCCCTGATGGAGGTCTCTCGCTCCGCGTTCTATGTCTCGCATCGCCATGAGCCCGGCCCACGCGCCCGCGCGGACGCAGAACTCACGGGCACGATCGTCGAGATCCACCGCGCCAGTCGCGGCACGTATGGCTCGCCGCGGATCACGGCCCGCTTCCGCACGGGCGCCGAGCTGCGCGCGCGGACGGAGCAGGCGGGCATCTCGGTCGAGGCGGTCCGCGGTGCGGTCTACTACCCACCGGTCGGCACCGCTGCCCGCGTCCTGGCCCCGGTCGATGGATGGGCGGGCAGGCGGACGACCGTGGGCGCGGCGTTCATCGCGCTGGCCGGGACGAAGGCACTGGGGTGAGCCCACCGCACGGTCTTGGGGAGGCCGCGTCGAGCGGCCCGGCGGGGCGCTGCCGCGGCCCGCGGGGGATCACGGCGCGCCGCCCCCCGCGCGCCACCGGCCGAGCGCGATCGAGCTCTTCGGCGTCTTCTTCTGGATCGGCCTCACCTCGTTCAGCATGGCCATCCTGCAGAACTTGCGCACGGTGCCCGTGCGGCGCGGCTGGCTTGCCCGCGAGCAGATCGACGAGGGGCTCGGGCTGGTCCAGCTGTATCCCGGGGCGATGATGGTGGACCTCGTCGCCTACATCGGCTACCGGGTGCGGGGTGTGGCCGGCACGCTGGTCGCCACGACCGGGTTCGTGAGACCCGCGCTGGTGCTGATGCTGGCCCTCTCCTGGCTGTACACGAGCTATGGCGCCGCCCCCGGCATGGCGCAGTTCGTGGTGGGTCTCGATGCGATCGTCGTGGGCGTGATCGCGAGCGTGGCCGTCGACTTCGCGCTGCAGTACGCCGTGGGCCGGTTGCCGGCGCTCTTCGCGCTGGCCGGCTTCGCGCTGGTGGTGAGCGGCGCGAACGTCCTGTGGCCCGTGCTCGGCGGCCTGTTCGTGGGAGCCGTGGCGCTGCGCCCGGCCGCCCCGGTGGGCGCGGCGGTAGCCACGGCCGACGCGCCGGCGCTGGCGTGGAACCGCTTGGCCGTGGCGTGCCTGCCCGGGGCAGCGGTGGTGGCTGCGGTCGCCCCGGCCACGCTCGGCTCGGGAGCGCTGTCGACCCTCGCGCTCGACATGGCCAAGGTCGGATCCGTCGCCTTCGGCAACGGCTCCACGATCATGCCCGTGCTCCAGCAGGACGTGGTGAACGGCCGGCACTGGCTCACGCTCCCCGAGTTCGGGGCCGCGATCGGTTTCGGGCAGATCACCCCAGGTCCCTTCCTCATTACCGCGACCTTCGTCGGCTACCGCGTGGCCGGCCTGTGGGGCGGGGTCCTTGCGACCGTCGCTATCTTCGCGCCCAGCGTGGCGATGACGACCGTCGCGGCCGAGCTCTATCCGCTGCTGCGCCGCCTGGTCTGGGTGAGAGGGGCGATCGCCGGGATCATGGCCGTCTTCGTGGGCCTCCTCGCCAGCGTTGCGCTGTCGCTCGGGCGCCCCCTGGCCGCGTCGTCTGCCGCGCTGGTGCTGCTCGCGTCGGCGTTCGTCGCGTTGCGGGTGGCGAAGTGGAACCTCCTCGTCATCTTCGGTGCGGGTCTCGGCGCCTGGGCGCTCTATCTCGTGCTCGGCGGCACGGGCTGAACAGGCCCGGCGGGCCGTCCGTGGACTCGCTCACCTGGGACATCGGGACGGCACCGCCGGCTCACTCGCCGCACGACCTCATCAGGCAGAGCGCAGGGCGGTTGCGGCGGTACGGACCGCTCGGCGGATGAACCGCCTCCCTCTACTCGTTCCGACCGGCGCTCCGGCGACTGCGGGCCATTCGGCAGGGGCACAACGGGCTGCCCGACTCGGGCGAGCATCAGCCAAGGTTGTCACAGTACCTCCTGAGATGTTCCTCGCTCCGGCGACGAGCCACGGCGGGATCATGCATGCACCGGCGGGGAGGCAAAGGCCTGGCGCCCCACGCCTCCCCGCCTCCGTCGCCCAAACCAATCAAACGAGCGCCCGCGATATGTCTCAACCGATGACCGAGCATCCGGGCCGCCTGATCGTGCGACTCGCATGATCGGCGAGGCAGCGGTGGGAGCGAGCCCCCACCTCGAGGCGGGCCCCACGCTGCATGCTCGAACGGTCGCCCGCACCGCGCTCTCGCCGCGGTTGCTGGTCGCGCTGCTGCTCGCACTAGGCGTCCTCGTCCTGGAGGGCGGGGGCGGTCTGCTGACGGGCAGCCTGGCGCTGCTGAGCGACGCCACCCACGTGGCAGCCGACGTGGTGGCCCTGCTCATCGGGCTCACCGCTGCTCGCCTCGCGGCTCGAGAGCCGGACGCCGCCCACAGCTACGGGTTCCATCGGATGGAATCCATCGGCGCCCTCGTCAACGGAGCGCTGCTGGTGGCCACGAGTGCGGCGGTGCTCGCCGAGAGCGTGGGCCGGCTTCTCGCGCCGACGCCCATCGCGGCCACCGGGGTCCTGGGCGTCGGGATCGTCGCGCTCGTCACCAACACGACCTCCGCGCTGCTCGTGCACGGCATCGAGCGTCGCACGAGCGCCACCCGGGTGCTCGTGCTGCACCTCGCCGGCGACGCCGCCGGATCGTCAGCCGTCATCGCGGCCTCGTTGGTGATCCTGGCCGGGGGTCCACCGGTCCTCGATGCCGTGGCCAGCCTGGCGATCGGGGCGCTCCTGGGGTTCGCCGGCCTGAGGCTCCTGGGCGACGTGGTCCACATCCTCGCCGAAGGGGTCCCGGCGGAGCCTTCGTACGCCGTGGCGGACGCAGCCCTCCGCTCGGTGCCCGGTGCCACAGGGATCCACGACCTGCACGTGTGGGCGCTCGCCGAGGACCTGCCGCTCGTCACGGCGCACCTCGAGCTGCAGCCCACGGCCGACTCGTGCGATGTGTTGCCGGCCGCCACGCAGGCCCTGCGCCGCGTGGGCGTCGAGCACGCCACGCTCCAGCTGGAGCACGAGCCGTGCGGCCAGGGCCGGACCGGCCCGACCATCCGCATACCGGGGGGACGCACCGGACCGGCGTCCGTTCCGCAGCGATAGCCGCGGCAGGTTTGCCGCATGAGCCCACAGGCTGACGCCGGAGGGACCGGCGATGGGGACACGAAGGGAAACGAACGACATGGCGGAAGCCGAGAAGCTCCTGATCCTGGTGACGCACGGACTCGACGAGCCCGAGAAGGTCACCATGCCGCTCGTGATGGCCGTCGGCGCCCTCGCGTCCGAGGTGGATGCCGTGATCGGGCTGCAGGAGGCGGGCGTCGAGCTGGCCGTCAAGGGCGCCGCCGACACGGTCGCCGCGGAAAGGTACCCGACGCTGGCGAAGGTCATGGCCGACTATCGGGAGCTCGGGGGGCGGCTGTTGGCCTGTCCTCTAGGCCTGGCCGCGCGGAACCTCGACGCCACGGAGCTTGTCGAGAACGCCGAGGTGGTTGCCGCGGGCCGGTTCATCGTCGAGATCACCTCAGCGTCCCACGTGCTCGTCTACTAGCCACCAGGAGCGATCCATGGACGATATCGAGATCCTGAACCAGGCCCTGGCGTTCCACGGACACAAGTGCTGGGCCAGCACGGCCGGCGTGCGGCTCGGTCTCGCCGCGATGGACGCGCTGGGGGCGACCCGCGCGGGCGCGAAGGAGCTCCACGCGATCATCGAGACCGGCGACTACCACGGCGGGATGTGCTTCGGCGACGGCATCCAGTTCACCACAGGGTGCACCTTCGGCAAGGGCAACATCGAGAAGTCGGGGGAAGGGAAGTTCGCGGTCACCCTCATCGACAAGGGTTCGAAGCAGGCCGTCCGCGTCGCGTACAAGCCCACGCTCCAGCCGCGTATCAGGGCAACCTCGTTCATGCAGAAGCGCGCCGCGGGTGTGCCGGCCTCGCAGATCCCCGACGCGGAGCAGATGGAGGTCGTGCACCTGGTCTGGGACGCGCTGGCGGAGGAGATCATGACCGTCGGACCGGTCGAGCCGCGCACATGGAGCGAGCCCGAGGAAGTGGTTCGCTTCGGGATCTGCCCGGGCTGCGGGGAGCTCGTGGCGGAGCCGTATCTGCGCGTCGCCGAAGGGAAGTTCGTCTGCGCCGCCTGCTCCGGCTACCCGCGCTGAGCGCCCGCGGAGGATCGAGGCGACGTAGCGATGCTCCTCTACGCGGTGGGCGGTGCGGCCGTCTTTCTGTTTTCCGGCGTCCTCGCCATGGCGGGTCTGGGGGCCGCGTTCCTCTTCGTGCCGCTCTTCTACTACCTGGGGGTGCCGCTCGGTCAGGCGACCTCGACGGCGCTGCTGCTGAACGCCGTCAGCCTCTCGGCGGCCACCGTCGCCTACTGGCGCGGCCGGCTCATTGACTGGCGGGCCGGGGTGCCGGTGCTCATCGCGGCGGTCATCCTGGCTCCGCTCGGAGCCCGCCTGACCGCCAGCGTGGACCGTCGGGTCTTGCTGACCCTGTTTGTCCTGTTCCTCGTTTTCGCCGGCGCGATGATGCTCTTCTACCGGGCGCGCGCTGCCCGACGCGCGACGTCCAAAGCGGCCGAGGCCGCAGTCGGCGCGGGCGTGGGCGGCGTGGCCGGGTTCCTGGGCGGCCTGCTCGGGGTGGGCGGAGGCAACATCATCCTGCCCGGTCTGACCTGGCTCGGGCTCGAGCCCAAGGTCGCCGCGGGCACCACGGCCCTGGCGGTCTTCTTCTCGTCGCTCTCGGGCTTCGCCGGCCACGCCGCGCTGGGCGGACTGGACCCGCGCTTCACCCTCACCATGGCGGTCCTCGCTGGCGCAGGGTCGCTGGCCGGGTCGTATGTCATGCGGACGCGCCTGACCGGGCCACAGCTGAAGCGGATCGTCGGGGTCCTGCTGTGGGTGATCGCGGCCAAGATGGCGCTGGATCTGCTCTGATGCGCCGCTTCGCACAGCCGAGGCGGTGCCGTTGCCCCGCCCACCACGGCTGCCCCTCGCCGCCTTGACGACGCCGCGCGACCCCGCCTGGGCGCGCGTCCGCGCCGTTGCGCGCTTCACCCGCACTCGTCAGCATCCCCGGAGGAACAGTCGTGTCCACCACCCTCGCTGTCGCGCAGGACACCCCGGCCGCGCCCGCGGTCCGCCTGCGCGGGTTCCACCCCGGCTGGTACGGCGCCGTCATGGGCACCGCCATCGTGGGGATCATCGCCTACCAGAACCCCGGGCAGATCGCCGGCCTCGGCGATCTCGGCAGGGGCTTCGGCGTGGCCATGGTCGCGCTGTCGGCCGTGCTCGCCGTTCTGCTCGGGATTCCGTACGTCGCGCGCTGGATCGGGCACCCCGACGCGGCGCGCGCGGACCTCGCCAACCCGGTGGCCGGCGCGCTCTACGGCACGTTCCCGGGCGGCATCCTCGTCCTGGCGGTGGGCATCGCCACGGTCGGGCCGTCGATCGGTGCGCCGGGTGACGTCGCGCTCATCGTCGGCGTACTGGCGGCCATCGGCCTTGTGCTCGCCTTCGCCGTCAGCGTGCTGTTCGCCCACCTGTTGTTCGTGACGCATCCGGTCGGACCGGAGGTCTCCAACGGGGCCTGGTTCATCCCGCCGGTCGTCAACATCGTGGTGCCACTGGCGCTGCTGCCCCTGGTGCCGCACGTGGCCCCGTCGGACGCCGCGCTGCTGATCTTCGCCTCCTACGCCTTCTGGGGCATGGGTTTCGTGCTCTTCGTGCTGGTCGCGTCGCTGCTGTATGACCGGCTGATCTTCCACCCCCTGCCCGCCGCGCCACTCGCGCCGTCGCTGTGGATCGGCCTGGGGCCGATCGGGGTGGGCAGCCTCGCGCTGCTGCGCATCGCGCAGGCCGGGACCCCGCTGTGGGGCACGGCCGCGCCGGTGATCGGGGTGCTCTCGTCGCTCACCGCGGCGGCGCTGTGGGGCTTCGGCCTGTGGTGGCTGGCCTCGGCGATCCTGCTGCTGGCCGCGTACCTGCGGCGCGGCGAGCTGCCCTACGGCCTGGGCTGGTGGGCCTTCACGTTCCCGCTCGGGGCGTACACGGCCAGCACGCTTGCGCTGGCGCGCAGCTGGCACGTGGGCCTGCTGGAATCCGCCGCGGTGGCGCTGTTCGTGCTGCTGCTCGGCTTCTGGCTGGTGGTGAGCGCAGGCACGCTGCGGGCGATGGCCAGCGGCGAGGTGTGGCGGCGGTGATCCGCGACCGACCGGCCCGCGTGGACACAGGCCAGATCGCCCGCTCTGACCCCGGTGGAGGCACGGAAAATGCATCACAGCGACGATCCGATCGTCCGGATGCTGGGGGCACTCGCCGACCCAGTGCGGCTCGAATATCGTGCGCCAGCTCTCGTGCGGCGGGGACGTGTCAGCCTGCGACCTGGGGGCGTGCCAGGAGGGCACTCAGCCCACGGTGTCCCATCACCCGCGAGTGCTGCGCGAGGCGGGCCTCGTCCGCGCTGACCGGCGCGGCACGTTCATCCACTACTCGCTCCAGCCGGTGGCCATCGAGCGGCTCGCGGCGCTGATCCACAGGCTCCCGGCGCCGCGACCCGAGGAACTGCTGGCGCCGGGGGCCGGCCATCAGGCGCGCTGACGCGCGAGCGGTCGTCTGCGCGATGGTGCTGACGCGATGTCCTGCTTCGCGTTGGGGAACCACGGGCCAGCTGAACCCGCACGCGTGTCGAAGCCGCTCGGAGTGCTGCGGATTCGCGGTGCGTCAACGATCACCGCGCCCGCCGGCGCGCCGATCGCGGCCGCCCGGACCCGCCCCCACGCCCGTTCACCGGATGTTCACCGCCGTTCACCGGTTCATCGACCGTCGGGCAGTACACCTGACACAGATCACCGAGGAGAGGTCCCCCGGGAGGAGAGGCGCAAAGGAGAGTCGCATGGGCACGCAGAAGACGCTGAGCTGGCTGGTGGTCCTGGCCGGGATCTGGGAGGTTACCGCACCGTTCGTGCTCGGCTACACGGCCACCACGGCGTTCCTGTGGGACGCCCTGATCGTGGGCGCCGCGCTGGTCGTCTTGGGCGCGTGGGCCGCCCTGTCCAACCAGGAGGGCACCGATCGCGCCCTCGACTGGCTCAACGCGCTGGTCGGTCTCTGGCTGATCGCGGCGCCCTTCGTGCTCGGTTACACCGGGATCGCCGCGGCGCTCTGGAATGACGTCATCGTGGGTCTGATCGTGGCCGTCATCGCCGGCTGGGCTGCGGTGGCGCTCGGGCAGCGGCAGCACCCGCAGACGATGTGACCTCCCGCCGACGTGTCCCTGCCGCCGCGGGAGCGGAAGGCAGGCGATCGCCGGAATCCGAAAGGCGAGCGGATCGACCGCGGCCCCGATCGCCTCCAGCGGCCCCGGTCAGACCCCTGGCCGGGGCCGCGCCACGTCATCCGCAGCCCCGGCGCCGGGCCGCGGCATCCAGTAGCCGGTGCCGCGCTCCGTGCGGACGTAGTGCGGTTGCGCCGGATCGTCCTCTAGCTTCACGCGAAGCCGATGGACGTAGGTCTTCAGGTAGTCCGTCTCGTCCTGCGCGTCGGGGCCCCAGATGCGGGCCAGCAGGACGCCGTTCTCCACCACCCGCCCCGCGTTGTGGGCCAGGATCTCCAGCAGTCGGTACTCCGTGCTGGTGAGGCGGATGGCCTGGCCCCGCAGGCTGACCTGGTGCAGGCCCCAGTCGATGCGCAGTTCGCCGAAGGAGAACGGTGGTTCGTCGCCGGTGGCGTGCCCGGCCGCACGGCGCAGGACGGAGCGCAGGCGTGCCAGCAGCTCGAGATGCCCGAAGGGCTTCACAATGAAGTCGTCCGCGCCGAGCTGCAGCCCACGGACCTTGTCCAGTTCGCCGTCCCGGACGGTCAGGATGATCACGGGAACATCGCTGAAGAGCCGGATCCGCCCGAGCAGATCGAAGCCGTCGGCGTCCGGCATCTGCAGGTCCAGCAGCACGGCGTCCGGATCCGCCGTCTCGACTAGGTCGAGCCCCTCCTCGCCGCGCTGCGCAGTCAGCACCTCCCAGGCCGGCTCCTGCAGGCCGATGGTCAGGCTGACTGCACGCAGGACGTCGCGCTCGTCGTCAATGACCAGGATCCTGGTCGTCGCCTTCTCCACCTGATCCCTCCGGGCTGGCGGGCAACGTCAAACAGAACCGGCTGCCCCCCTCAGGGCGCGCCTCGTACCAGAGACGTCCGCCGTGCAGCGCCACGAGCTCGCGGGAGATGTACAACCCGAGACCCACCCCCGCAAGGCTCGATTGCGCGGGCAGCGAGTAGAACTTGTCGAAGATGCGTTCCCGCGCCTCGAGCGGCACGCCGGGCCCCTCGTCCTCGATGCACACTCGCACCTCCCCGCCCTCGTGTGCGAGCACGCCTCGTATCGCGCCCCCCGCGGGACTGAACTTGTAGGCGTTGTGGAAGAGGCTCGAGAGGATCTGGTCCACGCGCCGCCGGTCGGCGTCGGCGCGCGGCAGGGAGGGCGCAGCCACCACGGTGACCGTCTGCCGCCTGCTCTCGAAGAGCGGCCGCAGGCTCTCCACGACCCGCTCCGCGCGAGCGGCAAGGTCCAGCGGCTCGCGATGAAGCGTCACAGCCCCAGCCTCCACCAGGCTGCTCTCGAGTATCTCGGTGATCAGCGATTCCAACCGCTGCAGGTTCTGGTCGACCATGTCCCTAACCTCGCCCTGCTGCGGAACGGACAGGCGGGGCCAGTCGCCCAGCGAGGGTAGCAGCGTCTTCAGGACGGTCAGCGGTGTGCGCAGCTCGTGGGCGACCGCCGAGAAGAACGACCGGCGAGCCTCCTCGAACTGGCGCAGCTGGGCCAGCTGGGCGTGCTCTTGCGCGTAGAGCTGGGCGTTGCGCAGCGACAGCTCGGCCTCGCGGGCGAGGGCGCGTAGCGTGAGCCACTCGGTCTCACTGAGCGCTCCGTCGGCACGCCCGACGACCAGGGCGCCCGGTTCGTCCCCTGCCGGCGCAGCCAGGCGGATCCCGGCCACCGCCCGTGAGCTAGGGTCCGGCCATCTTGGTGGCAGGGGCCGATCGAAGGCGGGCCCGGCGGTAAACGTCTCCTGGGTCTCGATCTGCCAGCCCCAGGCGCTCAGCTGGGTTTCGCCGCCCAGCGCGCCATCGGCCTCGAGCGACGCGGTCATGCGCCAGCACCCGAGCGTCGGATCGCACAGGAAGACCATGCCCACGTCGGCGCGCAGGAGCCGGCGTGCGCCGCCCAGCAGGGCCCGAAGGGCCTGCGACAAGTCGGTGCGGGGCTGATTGAGCTCGAAGAACAGTTCGTTCAGCGTCGCGAGCTCCCCGGCGTGCTCCTCGGCCACTTTGCGGTCCCGCTCTTCGTGGCGAAGTTGCTCGCTGAACGCGATGGCCAGCGCGCCGACGATGAGCAGCACGAGGAGCTTGCCGACGGCCATATACGCGGCCAGCACGGTCCAGTCGCCCCTCTGACTGATGACGACCGCCGCGACGTGCAGCCCGCCGGCGGTCAGGATCCAGACCGCGGCCAGGCGCATGGGAAAGGTGATCGCGAGCTCGGCGGCGAGCAGGATGAAGAGCGGGAAGAACGGGCTGTGGGCGCCGCCGACAAGCAGGGTGGTGGCGAGCGCCTGCGCCGCATCGATCGTCAGAATGGCTGCTGGCCGGCCGTGGGAGAAGGGTCGTCGGCGCGCGGCATAGGCGGAGAGCGGCAGGTTCACCGCCACGACCGCGGCGAAGGGGACGAGCAGCGCGCTCAGCACGGCGCCGCTGAATGGCGCGAGCAGCGCCGCCGCTCCGATCGTGGCCCAGCGCAGGAGGAGCAGGTAGCGATCCGCGGCGGACAGGGTCAGTCCAGGCTTCGGCTTCGGCTCGCTGGGCTGGAACATCCGCTGGCTGCTCGCTTCAGGCCGGCCCCGCGTGCGCCGCCGCGCGACCGTGGAGCGTCCATTGTCGGACGATGGCGCTGCACGCGGGCGCCGGCCGCGCGCATCATCGTCGTCGATGTCCGCCGAGGGAGTGGCTGCCTTGGCCACGGCGCGCGAGCGCTCGTCGCGGCGGGCACGCGTTCAATCGAGGCGGTCCACCCGGTCGACTAGCTCACCGCGGGCGTAGGCGAGCGCCGCGCGTCCACGTCCGGCCGCTCGGTGACCACCGGTTGGAGTCCGAGCGCGGCGAAGCGCGCATAGGCGCCCCGGCCCATGCCACCCGCGATGAGCACCGCGCAGTCGCCGATTACGTGCGCCATCTGGTCGTGCCGCGACCGGGATGCCGGGTCGGTGCCCTGGGCCCCGATCCTGCGTGCGCCTCCGGCGCCGTGCCCGCGAGATGCGGCGCGACCTTCGGGCGCAGCTCGCGCTCCACGATCAGGTTTCCCTCGATCGTCAGGACGGCGTGGTGGGCGGCGCGCCCGAAGTGCTCACTCACCGTGCGGCCGGCGTCGGTCGCGATGGCGATCTTCATCGGATCCTCGCTTTCCTCGTCTGGTTCACTCAGCCCGGCTGGCGGAGTGGCTGCGCCGTGGCGGATACCTGCCCAGACCCAATACCAGTAACGTAGGGCGGAGCAAGCACCCGGACGGCATCGGCCGGTGAGAGGGTCGGGCAGGGCCAGCCCCGGTGAACGGCGCGCTTGACGCCGAACTTCGACATCTTGCGCTTGACCACCCGGGCCGCCGCGCGCAGGCGCCGGGGCGGGAGCAGGCCGGCCAGGATCTCGCCGATGGCCCGTCGCACGGCACGCGCCAGCCTGACGCCCCCGGAGATCCCCTGGCGCACGCTGCGCCGGGCGGCGTGGAGGGCCCGGGTGAAGCTCAACCGGTCGGGATCGAGGTGGTCGTCATCGGCCGCGGCGGCCAGGAGCGCGCGCAGCGCGTAGTGCACGCAGCAGCACGCCCAGGCCTCCTGGTAGACGCCCTCCACCGTGCGCGAGCGCAGCACCAGGCGTGGCCCCCGCTGGTGGGTCTTGAGCTCGTCGAGCGCCGACTCGATCTCCCAGCGTTCGGCATACAGGGCGGCGAGCTCAGGCGCCGGGGCGGCCGCCGGATCGAGGAGTGTGGTGACGAGGCGATAGTGGGTCTCCTCGGATGCGGGGCGCCCCGGATCATCGAGCCCGTACTCCACCACCCGGACCGGGAGCGGGTGCTCGCGATGGCGATCGTCGGACGCCACGAGCTCGGACGCATACGAGCCGTCGGCATGGCGCGCCAGCACCGGCAGCAGCGCGTTGCCCTTGGCGCGCCAGAGGAGCTCGGCCCCGCTCGCGGCGGCCGCGCTCCACAACGGATACGCGGTGAAGCCCCGATCGGCGAGGCAGAGCATGCCCGGCCCGAGCGCCCCCACCAGGGTCTTGGCGTAGGTCGGCTCACCACTGGTGCAGGGCCCCATGGCCACGGCGAACATGGCGTGCGTGGCGCACTCGGCGAGCGCCACCAACCGCAGCTGGGGGAAGGCGCTGCGCTCCCCGCGCCCCGAGCCCGGCCGGCCGAAGTGGGCCGCGTGATCGGGGGTGTCCGCCACATCGAGCGTGGTGCCATCGAGGCTGACGAGGCGCAGGTCCCGGTAGAAGGCGCCCGGTGTGGCGGGTGTGGCCAGGGGCCGGCAGGCCCGCGCGAAGAGCTCGGCGAGCGGCGCGCGGCCCAGGCGGGCACGGGCCTTGCTGATGGCGACCGTGGAGGGGAGGGTCCAGGAGCGGGTCCAGCCGCTCCCCCAGGCGAGGCCCTCGGTCAGGCTGCGCAGCACTTCCTCGTAGCCCGCCTGGGGAAAGAGCGCCAGGGCCAGCACGTAGTACACGACGAGACGGGCCGGCAGGAGGCGCTGGCGCTGCTCACGCCGCCCCGTGGCCGCGAGCACGGCGTCGACGAGCGCCGGGGGGAAGGTGGCCGTCAGCACGCCGAGCGCGACGTGATCGGTGAGGCGCCCGGGGTCGCGTGGCTTCAGCTGCCCTGCTCGCGGCACCCCGGCAGCATACCATAGCCAATGGCCCTAAGTTACTGGTATTGGGCCTAGGCCCGGCCATGCTTGGGCGGGGCTGACCGCCGGGCTCCGGTGAACCACGGCGCCCGGCGACGCCACCCGAGCCATCTCAGCGCCCGACGCAGTCGGCGCGAAGGGCTAGACTTCCCGTCCTGATCCGCACGTTCGGGACCATCGCGAACGCGCTCGCCCGGGCGTACGACCTGCAGGGCGAGATTGTTGCGGTCCGACCCGCGAACGACACAGCCTCGTGACCCAACTCCGCCCGTCGGCGCCGAGTGGCTGCGCAGCCCCGGCGTGCGAAGCTCTCAGCGGGGACACTCCAGGCACGTCCGTCCCCTCGATCCCTTGATACGACTCGCAGAGCGCCGGGCCCCGGATGAGACGAGTGACGAGCGAGGAGGCGTCCGGAGGATAGGCCGATCGGCCTGGAGGCGACGGGCCGCTCGCATCTAACGACACCACACCGTCACTTGACACACTGTGGCCTGAGATGATGGTCTGCCTGATGGACACTTTCGTGTTCAGCCCGGTCGAAGGGGTGTGCCGTGCCCATTGAACTTCCGGTCCTGCCTGACCTGCGCATGGACGAACCGGCTCCCGACGTGGACGCCCCGCTGGCCGCGGCCGCCCTGCTCTCAGATCACTGCCGCGCCGGGATCCTGGCGATCCTGCGCGAGGGGCCCCACTGCGTGTGCGAGATGGCCGCTGCGCTGGGTGAGCGCCAGAACAACGTTAGCAATCATCTGGCCCGGCTGCGGGCGGCGGGCCTCGTGCGGCCCCTGCGGGTCGGCGGCGATACGCGTCGCGTCTACTACGAGCGCGACGAGGCGGCCTGCTCGGCCGCGCTCGGACGCCTGCGGCAGCTCCTGGGCGCGCCCGAATGACCACCCTCTCGCTCACGACGCGCGGCCGCCCTCCGCTCGCCGTCGTCGTTGCCGCCGCCGTCGTCGTGTGGCTCGTCGCCTGGTTCGCCGAGAGCCCGCTCGCTGACTGGCTGAGCTACGACCTGCTGCGGCTCGAGCGTGACTCGCACCTGG
>JAJYJR010000731.1 GCA_021789355.1 Chloroflexota bacterium
CGAACTCGAGCGCGCGGCCACGGCCTACCTGGACGAGATCGACGCGCTGGGTGGGACGCTGGCCGCCATCGAGACCGGCTACCAGCAGCGGCAGATCCAGGAATCCGCCTACCGGCGGCAGCGGGCGGTCGAATCGGGGGACGAGATCGTGGTCGGGGTCAACCGGTTCGTCGACGATCCGGTGCCTCCGCCACCGCTCCAGCGGATCGACCCCGACGAGGAGCGGCGTCAGGTCGAGCGGGTCCGCCGCGTGCGGGCAGAGCGCGACCCCATCGCCTGGGAGCGTGCGCTCGACCGGCTGGCGGCGATCGCCCGCACCGAGAAGAACATCGTCCCGGTGCTCATCCAGGCCGTCCACGCCCGGGCGACACTGGGGGAGATGAGCGACGTCCTGCGCACCGCGTGGGGCGAGCACCGCGAGTCCATCACGATCTGATCCGGGACCGCAGGACGGGCCCGGGTCCAGGGGAGGGGGCATGATCCCGCACGAGCTTGCCGAGCGCCATGGGCTGCGCGCCATCCACCACGTCGCGGTGGTGGTGCGCGACATGGACGACGCGCTCCGCTTCTATCACGACACCCTCGGCCTGGCGCTCGACTCGGTCGTGCCGATTCCATCCGACGGGGTGCGCATCGCCTTCCTCCCGGTCGGGCCGAGCCGGATCGAGCTCGTCGAGCCCATCGACCCGTCGACGGGCGTCGCGCGGTTCCTGGAGAGCCGCGGCGAGGGCTTCCACCACGTCTGTTTCGAGGTGCCCGACGTGGCCCGGACGCTCGCGCAGATGGAGGCGGCGGGAGTCGAGCTGATCGACCATGGGCCGCGCCGGGGCGCGGAGGGGCCGGTCGCATTCGTGCATCCCCGCAGCTGCCATGGCGTGCTGGTCGAGCTGATCGAGGAGCCGGGCGGACCGGCCTGGGCGGCGCTGTACGGCGAGGGGGAGGGGCCGGTCGCGGGCGCGTAGCCCGCGGCGGGCGCCGACAGACGCTCAGCGCACCGCCGACGTCTCGGCTCGTACTCCCTGCTCCATCAGCAGGCGTGCGATCTGGCCCGGCGTCTCGGCCACGCGGAACCCGGCCGCCTCGAGCGCGGCGACCTTCGCGGCGGCGGTTCCCGACCCGCCGCTGATGATCGCGCCCGCGTGCCCCATCCGCTTGCCTTCGGGGGCCGTGCGGCCGGCGATGAAGGCCGCCTTGGGCACATCCCGCAGGTGCTCGGCGGCCCACGCGGCGGCTTCCTCCTCGGCGCTGCCGCCGATCTCGCCGATCAGCACGATCGCCTCGGTCTCGGGGTCGGCGGCGAAGAGCCTCAGCACGTCCAGGTGGGTGGTGCCGATGACCGGGTCGCCGCCGATGCCGACGCACGTCGACTGGCCGATTCCCGCGTCCGTGAGCGCCTGCACGACCTCGTAGGTCAGCGTGCCCGACCGGCTGACCAGCCCGACCGGCCCCTCCCGGTGGATGGAGCCCGGGATGATGCCGACCTTCGCCCGGCCGGGTGACGTCACGCCGGGGCAGTTCGGACCGATCAGGCGCGCCCCCGCCTCCCGCACCACCGGCATGACCCTGAGCATGTCGAGCGCGGGAATGCGCTCCGTGATGCAGACGATGAGCCCGATCCCGGCGTCGGCGGCTTCCAGGATCGCGTCCGGGGCGGACGGGGCCGGGACGTAGATGATGCTGGTGTTGGCGCCGGCCTCGCGGACGGCCTCCCGGACCGTGTCGAACACCGGCACCGTCCCGTCGAGCGCTCGCTGGCCGCCCTTGCCGAAGCGGGTGCCGCCCACGATCTGCGTTCCGTAGGCCTGCATCTGCCGGGAGTGGAACTCGCCCTCGCGTCCCGTGATCCCCTGGACGACGAGCCGCGTGTCGCGGCCGACCAGGATGCTCATCGCCCCGCTCCTCCCGCTGCTGCGCCGATCGCTCGTCCCGCGGCCACCGCCTGCTCGGCCGCGGCCTCCAGGCTCTCGGCGGTCTGGAACGACGCCTCTCGCAGGATCCGCTGGGCCTCCTCGGCGTTCGTGCCGACGATCCGCACGACCATCGGCACGTCTCGCGACTGCCGCGCGCGCGCCTCGACCAGGCCGCGTGCCACCTCGTCGCCGCGCGTGATGCCGCCGAAGATGTTGACGAGGATCACCTGCACCTTGGGGTCTTCCAGGATCAGGCGCATGGCGGCGGCCACGGTGTCCGACTTGGCGCCGCCGCCGATGTCGAGGAAGTTGGCCGGCTCGCCGCCGGCGCGCTTCACCAGGTCCATCGTGGTCATGGCGAGCCCGGCGCCGTTCACGAGGCAGCCGATCGACCCGTCCAGGTGGATGAAGTTGATCTCCTGCTCGCGAGCCTCGGTGTCCGCCGGGTCCTCCTCGTCGAGGTCGCGCCGGGCCTCGAGGTCGGGGTGGCGGGGGAGGGCGGAGTCGTCGAGCGTGATCTTGGCGTCCAGGCAGACCAGGCGCTCGCGCTCGCTTCCACTGGCCGCACGCTCGCGCACGATCGCGAGCGGGTTGACCTCCACCAGGTCGGCGTCGTTCGCGACCATCACCCGCACGAGCCCCTGGGCGATCGCGACCGCGTCGGCCAGGTACGGCCCCGTGAGCCCGAGGGCCAGGGCGACCTCGCGCGCCTGGAAGTCCAGGAGCCCCAGGTGCGGATGCGCGTGTACGCGGACGATCGCGCCGGGCTTCTCCTTCGCGACCTGCTCGATCTCGACGCCGCCCTCGGCGGAGCCCATCACCAGGATCCGCTGTGCCGCGCGGTCGAGGACGGCGCCCAGGTAGTACTCGTGGCGGATGTCCGACGCGGGCGCTACCAGGACCTTGCGCACCACGATCCCCTTGATCGTCATGCCCAGGATCTGGCCGGCGACCCGCTCGGCGTCCTCGGCGGTGGCGGCGAGCTTGACGCCACCGGCCTTGCCCCGGCCTCCGACGAGCACCTGTGCCTTCACCACGACTCCCTGCGCGCCGGCCGCGAGCAGTTCGCGAGCCGCGGCCCCGGCCTCGCCGGGCGTCGTGGCGACGCGGCCCGGCGGCACCGGCAGACCGGCCGCCGCGAGCAGCTCGCGCGCGTGGAATTCCTGGAGCTTCACAACCGACCACCGCCTCCATCGAGCACCGGGCGACACCTGACCGGCGCAGCATAGCCCGCCCCGGCCGCATGGGTCTGGGGCGCCGCGAGTGACAGGGCGGGGCCGTGCGGCGATCCGCGCGTGGCTAGAATGCGCGGATATGGCAGTTCACGCCCGATCCCTCCCCGGCGGCGTGCCCCAGGGCCCGGCCGGAGGCAGGCGTGACGCGGATCGACGTTCCCGACCCGCGTCCGGACCGGGCCATCGCCCGCCGGCCTGACCGCCGGACGGTCCGCACACCTCGGAGGCGCCATGCTGCTCCGGTACCGGGCTCGAGAGGGGATGCTCGCCTGGGCGTTCCACCGCATCAGCGGGGTCGCCATCTGGCTCT
>JAJYJR010000732.1 GCA_021789355.1 Chloroflexota bacterium
GGCCGGCCCGATCTGCCGGGCGTCCCCCACGGCCCCGGGACCGCGGCGGACGATGAACTCGCGGCTCGCGGTGCCGCCGAACGAGCGCCCGGCAGCTCCGCCGAACATGTGCCCGGCGACACTGCCGCCGGGCGCGGGCTCACCCCCGACCTCACCCCCGACCTCCCCCGCATCGGCTTCATCGGGGCCGGCCGCGTCGGCACGACGCTCGGGGTGGCCCTGCGCAGGGCCGGCTGGCCGGTGACCGCCGTGGCCTCGCGGGATCCCGGGCGGCGCGACCGCTTCGTCGGCCTCGTCCCGGGCGCGCACGGGTTCGCGGAAGGGCCCGCGGTCCTCGATGAGGTCGACGTGGTCTTCGTGACCGTCTCCGACGACGCGATCGCCGGCGTCGCCTCGCAGCTGCGCCTGTACAGCGGCCAGGCCATCGTCCACACCAGCGGCGTCCTGCCGGCATCCGTCCTCGCGCCTGCCCTGGCCGCGGGCACCGAGGCCGGGAGCTTCCATCCGCTCGTGGCGTTCGCCGACCTCGACACGGCGCTTGCCGCGCTTCCGGGCGCCACCGTGGCCATCGAGGGCGACGAGCCACTGATCCCGCTGCTCGGGGACCTGGCCGGCGCGCTCGGCGCCCGCGCGGTCCTCGTGACGGCGGCCGGCAAGCCACTCCACCATGCCGCGGCCGTGCTGGCGGCCGGCGGTCTCGTCGCGCTCCTGGACGCGATCGCGCAGCTCGGCGTGGCCGCCGGCCTCGGCGAGGACGAGGCTCTTCGCACGTACGGCGGGCTCGCCCGCCAGGCGCTGGACAACACAGCACGCCTGGGCATCGGCGCGGCGCTCACCGGCCCGGTGGTCCGCGGCGACCTCGGTACCGTGCGCGCGCATCTCGACGCGCTGCGCCGCCTCGCGCCTGACGTGCTGCCCGTGTACCTCGCGCTGGGCCGGCGGGCCGTGGCCGTGGCCATCGCGCGCGGCGAGCTCGGACCGGAGTCGGCCGCGGAGCTGCTGACGTTGCTTGCACCGTCCGGTTGAGTGGGTACCATAGACGCCATGCAGCACAGCCTCGCCCCCGGGCGCTCCGTCCGCCTGATGCCCCGGTTCGTGGCGCCGTCCACGCACGGGCGCGAGGCGCGCCTGGGCCTCCACCGCATGGCCACCGGGATGATCCCGCGCGTGCCGAGCCCCGCGCGCGCCGGCCGCCGCATGGGGCTGCGCGACGGTCGAGGCATGACCGTGGCGGCACCCCGCCCGCGGGCCACGGGGCTGCTGCGCCGCGAGCCCGTCCTGCACTGGACCAGCGACCTCGCGCGGCGCCGCGTGACGGCACCGCTCCGTGCCGCGCCGTGGCATCACTGAGGCACGCGACGGCCGGCTCTCGCCCCACCGCTCGCGCCATGTCCGCGGGCGGCCTGGTGGTCCGCGCTGCGGACGGAGAACCCGAGATCGTGCTCGGCCGCCGCAACCGGCCGCGCGAGGGCGTCGCGTGGACCCTGCCCAAGGGCACGCCGTCGGCCGGGGAGTCGGTCGAGGAGACGGCCCTGCGGGAGGTCGAGGAGGAGACCGGGCTCGCCGTCCGGATCGTCGAGCCCGTCGGTTCCATCCGCTACACGTTCGTGCAGGCCGGCATGCGCGTGGACAAGACCGTGCATCACTTCCTGATGGTCGCGACGGGGGGGAACCTGGCAGACCATGACGCCGAGTTCGACGAGGTCCGCTGGGTGCCGCTGACGGAGGCGGCGCACCTGTTGAGCTTCGAGACAGAGCGCGAGATCGTCGAACGTGCGCGGCCAGCGATCGACGCGCTCCGGGAGCGCGGCGCGGCCTGATTCGCGCGCCGCCGGGGAGAAACCGCCATGCAGGCCACAGCGCTGCTCGAGCGGCACCGCGCGCTCGGGGCGCGCCTGGTGGAGTTCGCGGGCTGGCAGATGCCGGTCCAGTACCGCGGCATCATCGAGGAGCACCGCGCCGTGCGGCAGCGGGCGGGCGTGTTCGACCTCTCGCACATGGGCGAGCTGCACGTCACGGGCCGCGACGCCGGGGCGGCCCTCGCGTACGCGCTGGCCACCGATCCGCCGTCGCTCACGATCGGTCGCGCCCACTACAGCATGATCTGCGCGCCGGACGGCGGGGTGATCGACGACCTGATCGTGTACCGCCTGGCGGAGGAGCACTTCCTGGTCGTCGCGAACGCCGGCAACGCCGCGGTGGTCGCCGGCGAGGTGCGCGCCCGGCTGTCCGGCTTCGACGCCGCGCTCGACGATGCGTCGCTGCGGACGTCGCTGGTGGCGATCCAGGGCCCCCGCGCCCTGGCCGTGCTGGCGCCGCTCACCGGCGTGGACCTCGTCTCGCTCCGCTACTACGCTATCGCGGAGGGGCGCGTGGCCGGGGTGCCGGCCATGGTGGCCCGGACCGGGTACACCGGTGAGGACGGCTTCGAGTGCTTCGTGGCCTGGGACGAGGGGCCATCGGTCTTCGACACGCTCCTCTCGGCGGGCGCCCCCGAGGACGTGATCCCGGTGGGCCTCGGCGCGCGCGACACGCTGCGCCTGGAGGCCGGCATGCCGCTCTACGGCAACGAGCTGGGGCGGGACACCACGCCCTTCGACGCGGGGCTGGGCCGGGTGGTGAAGTTCGCCAAGCCCGGCGATTTCGTGGGGCGTGCGGCGCTGGCGGCGGCCCAGGACCGGGGGCGCTCGAAGGCGCTGGTCGGGCTGATCGTGCGAGGTCGCGGTATCGCTCGCCACGGGTACCCGGTGCACGAGCCGGGGGCCGGGTCCGCCTGCGGCGTCGTCACCAGCGGCACCCAGTCGCCGACCCTGGGCGAGCCGATCGCGATGGCCTACGTGCCACCGCGCGCCGCCGACGCCGGTACGATGCTCGAGGTTGCGATCCGGGAGACGCGCGTGCCCGCGGAGGTCGTGGCGCTTCCCTTCTACCGCCGCCCGGCCTGACGGGCGCACGATCCGGACCGGCTCGCACAGGGACCGGGCCCGCACAGGGAGATGAACGTGGACGTGAGGGAGGGTCTCCTCTACACCGACGAGCACGAGTGGCTGCGGGTGGAGGGCGAGACCGGGGTGGTCGGGATCACCGCGTACGCCGCCGAGCAGCTGGGCGACGTCGTGTTCGTGGAGCTGCCGCAGGTGGGCCGGACCCTCGAGCGCGCGGAGGCGTTCGGGGTGGTCGAATCGGTCAAGGCCGTGAGCGACCTCTTCGCGCCGGTCGCCGGCCAGGTGCTCGAGGTCAACGCCGAGCTCGCCACGCGGCCCGAGCTGCTGGACTCGGATCCCTACGGCGCAGGCTGGATCGTGCGCCTGCGGATCGCGGACGAAGCGGCCACCACCGAGCTGAAGGACGCGGCGGCGTACCGCGCGCTGATCGGGGGCTGAGGCCATGCCCTACGGGCCGCACACGCCGGCCGACCGGGGGCGCATGCTCGCCGCCCTGGGCATGGGGTCGG
>JAJYJR010000733.1 GCA_021789355.1 Chloroflexota bacterium
CGTTCGACTCGGCGGCCGCTCGGGCCATCGCCAACGTGCCGAAGGCGGCGCACGTGACCGGGGTCCTGCCGTATCCGCTCAACCCCCACCAGGTCAGCGCCGACCGCACGGTGGTGTACGACGTGGTGTCGCTGGACCTGCAGCCGGACCAGTCGCCCCAGGCGCTCGCGCCCGTGCAGGCCGCGCTGGTCCCCGTGCCCGGCATCCGCACCTACCTCGCGGGCGGGCCGGCGTTCTACGGCGACATCCAGACCGTCTCCGAGTCGGACCTCCGCCGCAGCGAGATCGTGTCGCTCCCGCTCGCCGCGATCGCGCTCCTGCTCGTCTTCGGCGGCGCGGTCTCCGCCGCCGTTCCGCTGGCCGTCGGGGGGACCGCGGTCGCCCTCTCCCTCGCGATCATCTTCGTGCTCGCCAGCCTGACGCCGATGAGCATCTTCGTGCTCAACCTGACCACCCTCCTCGGGCTCGGGCTGGGCGTGGACTACTCGCTGCTGATGACGAGCCGCTTCCGCGAGGAGCTGGCCCGCCGGGGCGGTGGCCGGCTGCTCGACGGATCGGTCGACCAGGAGGCCGTCCAATCGGCGGTTGCCGTGGCCGTCGCGTCGGCCGGGAGAGCCGTCTTCTTCAGCGGGCTCACCGTGCTGCTCGGGCTGGGTGGGCTGGTCCTGTTCGAGTTCATGATCCTGCGCTCGGTGGGTGTCGCCGGCGCGATCGTGGTGGGACTCGACGTGGCCGCCGCGATGTCCCTGCTCCCGGCGCTGCTGACCATCACCGGACCTCGGATCGACGCGCTCGCGGTCCGGCGGCTCGGGCACCGCGACCCGGACGCGGCCGAAGGAGGCTGGGGGCGGCTCGCGCGCTGGGTGATGGCCCGTCCGGTCCGCGTCTTCGTGCCCACGCTGGCGATCCTGGTGCTGGTGGGGCTCCCCTTCCTGCACGCCCGGTTCAACGCGCCCGACGCCAGCATCCTGCCGCCCAGCGTGCCGTCCCGCCAGGCGTACGACCTGCTGGTGCGCGAGTTCGGACCCGGCGAGTTCGACCCGCTGCTGCTGGCGATCCACACCACCGGCCCGGTCGACACGCCGGCGAACATCGGCAAGCTCTACGACTGGTCCCGCCGGCTGGCCGCCGATCCCAGCGTGGTGCGGGTCGAGGGGATCGTGAACCTCGATCCGCGGCTGACGCGGGCGCAGTACCAGCTGCTGTACGCGGCCCCGGGCGGGCCGCCGGACCGGTTCGCCGCGAGCGAGCTCCAGGCGACCACGCGCGGCGACCTCACCACGTTCTCCGTCTACACGCCCTACGACCCGAACCGCAGCGCGTTCCGGACGCTGGTCGACGAACTGCGCAGTCCATCGTCCGCGCTCGCGCCGCCGCCAGGGATCACCGTCCAGGTTGCGGGCGGCGCGGCGAACGTGGCGGACGTGGTCAACGCGGTGGCCGCGGAGTTCCCGCGCACGGCGCTCTTCATCATGCTCACCACGTACCTGGTGCTGTTCCTGCTGCTGCGATCGGCGGTGCTGCCGCTCAAGGCGCTGGTGATGAACAGCCTCTCGATCGTGGCCAGCTTCGGCGCGCTCGTGTGGATCTTCCAGGACGGCAACCTCTCGGCGCTGCTCGGCTTCAGCCCGCTCGGCTTCGTGGAAACCACCCAGCCAGTGATCCTGTTCTGCGTGCTGTTCGGGCTCTCGATGGACTACGAGGTATTCCTCCTCAGCCGGATGAAGGAGGTCTACGACCGGACCGGTGACAACCGCGAGGCGGTGGCCCGGGGCCTGGAGCGGTCGGGCCGGATCGTGACGAGCGCCGCGCTCATCGTGGTCGTGGTGGCCGGGTCGTTCGCCTTCGCCGACATCGTGCTGATCAAAGCACTCGGCCTCGGGGTCGCGATCGCGGTGGCCCTCGATGCGACGGTGGTGCGCGCGCTGCTGGTCCCGGCGACGATGCGCCTGCTGGGCGACTGGAACTGGTGGATCCCCCGGAGGCTGGCGCGCTGGGTGGAGTCGCGGCTGCCGCTGGTCGAAGGGGCGACCATCGTCCAGGTGGTGGCGCTGATGGCGGTGGCCGCGCTGGTGCTCGCGGCGTGCTCGCCCGAGGGCCGGCTGCTGGGCACCGATCCGACGCCGCGACCGGCGCTTCCCACGGCCTCGCCGTCCCCGAGCCCCGCGCGCGACCCGCAGCCGATCTCGTTCCCGCGCGACGAGGCTCCGCACGACCGTCTCACGGAGTGGTGGTACTACACCGGCCACCTGCAGGCGGCGTCGGGCCAGCGGTTCGGGTTCGAATTCGTGATCTTCCGCGCCGAGCGAGGCTCGTTCCCGGTCTCGTGGGCGTCCCACCTTGCGCTGACCGACGAGTCCGGGCAACGGTTCGTCTACGACCAGCGATCCGAGATCGGGCCGCAGGTCGACCTGGTCGCGGCGGCGCAGCTGGCGGGGGGCTCGACATCGCCGGCGGGTGGGGCGGCAGCGGCGAGCGGGGCGACCCCGGAGCGGGGCCTGTCGCCCGGCGGTCTGTCGCTGGACGGCGTGTCGCTCCCGGCGGGAATCGGCCCGGGGGCGGGGTTCGCGCTGGGGATCACGGGCGTGCCGAGCGCGACGGGCGCGGGCCCGGCGGGCGGGTCGGCGTCGCCTGGCGCGTCGGGCGCATCGGGGTCTCTCTGGGTCATGGCGGGCACATCGGGGTCGTCCGGCTCGTCGGGCGCATCGGGGTCTCCCTGGGTCATGGCGGGCATCGGCGGCCACGACTTGATCAGCGCGACCAGCGCCACGGCCGGCTTCGGGCTCCAGCTCCGGCTCGACTCGGGAGGCCGGCCGCCGGTCCTGCAGGGCAGCAACGGCTGGATCGACTTCGGCGCCGCGGGCGGCTCCTACTACTACTCCCGGACCCACATGTCCGCCCGGGGCGTCCTGACGATCGGCACCCAGCGGCTCCCGGTGCAGGGCGAGGCGTGGTTCGACCACCAGTGGGGCAACTTCATCGCGGTCGGCGCGGGGGGATGGGACTGGTTCGCGGTCAACCTCTCGGACGGCACGGACCTGACCCTCTCGGTGGTGCGTGACACCTCGGGCGGCTACCCGCTGGTGTACGGGACGCTGGTGCATCCCGACGGCACGTGCGAGCACCTCGACCGGTCCCGGTTCACGGTGCAGGTCACGGCACACTGGACGAGCCCGCGCACAGGGACGACTTACCCGGCGGGCTGGACGATCACGCTGCCGGCCCAGGCGCTGACGATCCACCTGCGGCCGACGGTCGCCGACCAGGAGCTGGACACCCGCGCGACCACCGGGGTGGTGTACTGGGAGGGGTCGCAGGTGGTGTCGGCCGATCAGGGTGGCCAGGCGGTGGGCGGACAGGCCTACGTGGAGCTCACCGGATACGGCCCGACCGCGACGGGGGCGGAGGCCAGCGCCGCACCGGTGCCGTGAGAGAAAGATCGACGGGCGACG
>JAJYJR010000734.1 GCA_021789355.1 Chloroflexota bacterium
CCTGGTGGATCACGTCGAGAAGAACGGGCTGATGTCGAGCATCTTCTCGGGCTTCAAGTTCGCCACGCGACGCGACGTGGCCAGGGCCCGGGATGGCGGCATCGAGCTGGAGGAGATGCTGCGCTGACCGGCGCAGGCCACCCAAACGGGCCATTCGGGCCTGTGCGCGGCGCGCGGCTTGAGCCAGATTGCCCCCGTGAGACTTTCGATCAGCCGGCGGACGGACCTGGGTCTCAAGGCGCTGCGGATCCTGGCGGCCGAACCGCGGGTCTGGACGGCAAGCGCGCTCGCGGACGCGGTGTCGACCACGCCGGGCTTCATCAGCCAGGCGATGGCGGCGTTCGTGCACGCCGGGTGGGTGTACTCCGGCTCCGGGCCATCAGGCGGCTACCTGTACGCGAGGCCTGCCAGGCCGCCGTCTCTGCTCGAGGTGATCGAGGCGATCGAGGGCCCCACGGTCCCGGACGCGTGCGTGCTGCACGAAGGCAAACGCTGCGGCCTCATCTCGGGCGAGCCGCTGTGCGAGCTGCACGAGGGCTGGCTGCGGGCCCGCGAGGTGCTCGTCGAGGTTCTTCAGGCCACCCCGGCGCTGGAGGCGACACCCGTGGGGCAGCCGGCCACGCTCGCCGATGGCGCACAGCCCGCCAGCGCGCCGAGGTGGGCCGAGTAGCTCGGTCCGGGCGGCTTCTGGCTGACCGCCAGACCACGGCCCCGATGACCCGCGAGCACGAGGAGGTGCGCCGGATCGCCGCGGGCCACCACGTGGGCAACCCGCGGCGATTGGACATGCGGCCCGTCCGGCGGCCGGGCGGTGGCCGCCCGCCGGGAGCGCGATCAGCGGCGCCCGGCGCCCCCGGCGTCGCGCAACTGCCCCACGACGGCTCGCTCGCCGCCTGCCGCCTGAAGCTGAGAGCCCCACCGGGACGCCCCGTACCACATCGTGGCCAGCAGCGCGACGCCGACGATGAGGAGACCCACGGTCGACACGGCATAGCCGGGACCGTGCAACGCGGGATTCACGAACACGAAGATCATCCCGCCCACGAACGTGACGGTCGTGCCTGCGATGGTCGCCCAGCCGATGGCGTCCCGGTGGCGTTCGACCACCAGGCGCTCCACCGCCAGCATCACGAGCACCAATGCCGGCATCAGGAAGAGACCGATGTCCTGGTGCAGCCAGGTGAACACGGCGTCCTTCGCGGCCCCGGCCGCCTGTGGGTCACCCGCGCCGAAGTACGTCTCGTCGAGTTCGATGGCATACCCCGCGACCACCACGGTGGCGAAGGAGAGGATCCAGGACCAGGCCGACGCGATCCGCACCGGGTGGCCCGCCACGGCCCTCGCGCGGGCGCTGCCGAACACGACGGCCAGCAGCACCAGCAGGCCGCCCAGCATCACGAGCACACCCGTGACGATGTCGTCACCGGCGATCCCGTTGGTGCCATCGGCAGAGGTGAAGAGGGTCGGCGGTGCCCAGGTCGTGAAGGCCATCGCCGCGTACATCACGGTCATTACCAGTGCCCCGGCACCGACCATGGCGAGGCCGGCCTGGGCCACGCGGCGCGCTGGGCCCGAGAGCGAGGCGTAACCGAACTGCGCGGCGGTGATCGACACGGTCAGCGCCATGACGCCCACCACCATCTCGTGAGAGTGCGAGCCGATCAGCGCGCCGCTGAAGTCGTCAACCTTCTCGCCGAGCACCCCGGCATACCAGCCGATGACGGATGGGAAGTTGCCGAACTCCAGGATCCAGCCGGCGAGGTGGCCCATCAGAGCCGCCACGAGCATCGAGATCGTGGCCAGGAACGACGCGACGTAGGGCAGCGCCCGCGCCTTCGCGGAGCCCGCCCGCCACTCGCCGATCATCCCGAGCAGGAGCACGATCAGGATCTCGTCCAGGGCGAAGAACCCAAGGATCTGTACCCACATCGGCACCTCAGACCCCGGAATCTGGCGATCCCAGATGCCGCCGATGGCCGCGACCACGGTCGCGAACAGGACGCCGCCCACGATCCACATCCGGGTGTGCATGGAGCGCAGGCCGAGCACGCCGCAGGTCAGCAGCGCGAGCAGGCCCACCATGCCGATCTGCATGCCGTGCAGGTACAGCACGTGCCAGAAGATCGGGGTGGCCGATGCGCTCGTCTCGGACTGGAACGGGTTCGAGATCAGGACGCTGCCGAGCGAGAAGACGACGAGCCAGCCGATCACGAAGAACACCAGGTGCCGCTGGGTCAGCCAGGGGAACCGCGCGATCGGCGCGACATCGTCGTATGCCTCCGTGGGGTTCGAGGCCGTTGGCGAACGGGTCATCTGGGACCTCCAGTGCGACTGCCCCAAACGCACGCCCGAACGCAAGTGCAGCCCGAGCCCCCCGCGTTTGCCCATCCCGAGGCTCGTCCGGAAGGGACTCGCCGGGCAGGGCCAGGGGAACCGCGCGAACCGGGCTCTGCTTCCCTGCGAATCGGTTGCGTCCCGCCCGAGAGGGTGGGCCCTGCGGCTCCGCGCCGGCCGTGGCATCCGCCGCTTCCGTCCGGGGCGAAACACCCGCCCCGTGCCGCCTCGGTCGAGCAGCTCGCCGCAGACCGAAACGAGCCGGTCGGCCCGGCGAATCCGGCCGATCTGGGGCTGAGTGGCCATTGCCAACTGCGTGTCGGAGGGCCACGGTGCCGCGGAGAGAAGGCGGCGATGGCAAGACGCCGGGCGCGCCAGCGAGGATGAAGGAGCGGCGCTGATGGCTTCCAACAAGGTTACCGTCGTCGGCGCGGGCAACGTCGGAGCCTCCACCGCGCAGCGGATCCTGGAGGCGGGACTGGCCGACGTGGTGCTGGTCGACATCATCGAGGGCCTCCCCCAGGGCAAGGCGCTGGACCTGGCGGAGGCCGCGCCGATCGTGGGCCACGCCGGGCACATCATCGGCACCAACGACTACGTGGACACGGCCGGCTCGGACGTGATCGTGATCACCTCGGGGCTGGCGCGCCAACCCGGGATGAGTCGCGACGACCTCCTTGCGCGCAACGCCGCCATCGTCCGCTCGGTGGTGGAGCAGGCGGCGCCCCTGTCGCCGGAGGCCATCCTGGTGGTGGTGACCAACCCGCTCGACGCCATGTGCCACGTTGCGCTTCGGACGAGCGGCTTCCCCGGCTCGCGCGTGATCGGGATGGCCGGCGTGCTGGACAGCGCGCGGTTCCGCACCTTCCTGGCGATGGAAACGGGCGTCTCCGTCACCAGCACCTCCGCGCTCGTGCTCGGCGGCCACGGCGACTCCATGGTGCCGCTGCCCAGCCGCACCACGGTGGGCGGCGTGCCCATCACCGAGCTGCTCACGGCCGAGCAGATCGACCGGATCGTGAAGCGGACCCGCGGCGGCGGGGGCGAGATCGTGGCGCTGCTCAAGAGCGGCAGCGCGTACTACGCCCCGGCCGCGTCCGTGTACCGCATGGT
>JAJYJR010000735.1 GCA_021789355.1 Chloroflexota bacterium
CCTGCTGCGGCACCTGCTGGGCGAGCCCTACACCGTCACCTACGTCGATCCGCAGAAGGTGGTGCTCGTCGCCACGACCGCGAGCGGCGCGACCGGCGCGATCGAGATGTCGCCCTACACCACGACGGTCGACTGGCAAGAGTCGGCGCTGGTCGCGTTCGAGCACGCGACGGTGAAGATCGACCTGCCGGCGCCGCTCGCCTCGAACCGCCCCGGCCGCGTCGAGATCATGCTCGATCCCGGCAGCGGCGCGACGCCGACCACCACCGTGCCGACGCTGCCCTGGGTCCACGCGATGAAGCAGCAGGCGATCAACTTCTGCGCGGCGATCCGCGGCGAGCGCCCGCCGATGTGCGACTCCGCCGAGGCGCTGGAGGACCTCAAGAACGCGCGCGAGTACCTGCGGCTGGCGACGGGGCGATAGCGAGCGCGGGAGCGCGGTCGCGCTTGACGAGCGGCGCGCACGGGCGTATAGTGACGGTGTGGCGCGAAGCGACCGACAGCCTGCGGGCGCAGAAGGTGACGGCCGCCGAGACGACGAAGTACCTGTGGGACGAGCAGAACGTGCTGCACGAGACGGATGGCGCGCTGGCGCTGGTGGCGCAGTACGCGGACCTCCCCGGCATCTGGGGCAGCAAGTTCTCTCTGCGGCGGTCGGGCGCGAGCGCGTTCTACGTGCCCGATCATCAGGGCAACGCGCGGGCGCTGACCAACGCGGCGCAGGCGGTCACGGATACGCTGACGACGGACGCGTGGGGCGTCGTGCTGGCGGCGACGGGGGCGACGGTGAACCCGTACAAGGCATACGCAGAGTCGGGATACTACCTTGACGCGCCGGACCGGGAGTATGTCCGCCTGCGGGATCTGCGCAACGACCACGGGAGGTGGATGTCGAGGGATCCGATCGGGTTCTGGGGTGGCGACTGGAACCTGTTCCGCTACGTTCACGATTGTCCCACGATCGCGCCGGATCCAGATGGGCTCTACTGGCGCTGGTGCTGCTGGTGGTGCGTGGGATGGTGCTGCAATGTCTCCGCATGCCCGCCGAAACGACGGCTTCGCCCAAAACCCGTCCAGCCGCAACCTCCTAGCCCGGATTATTCATGAGTGTCCGGCGCGATGCCCGGACGGCGGTCATCGGCCGGCACGATGGGCGGTTTGGGCTCCGCGGGGCCGTGTCGGGACGCCCCCAAGCGCCCGGGTCATGGTGTTGGGCCCCCGACGCATGCCTCGGGGCCCGTTGGGTCACGCGCAAGGCGCAAAGAGCCGCTTCGGGTGCCGCGCGCCCGATTCTCTTGCTCGTCTAGCCTCGTCGTCAGCGCCGTTTCAGGTGCTGAGGCAGAGCCTGCGGTGGATCTGCAACCAGGCCTCCTTGTCCACATAGCTCGTCGGAAGGTGGAACCAGATCCTGCGGCATGTCTCCACCACGCGCGCGGCAACCTTCAAGAGCCGGGCCCGGATCGTACTCACCTGCGCATCGGCCCACCGCGTGCCCTGGGCGGCCTCCTGCAGCGCTGTCATGAGCACACATGCCGCACCGTGCAGCAGCAGACGACACTGGTTGGCCAGAAACCGATGGCAGCTCGTGCGACCCGCCGCAAGGTCCAACTTCATCTCCTTGATTCGGTTCTCACGGTCCCCGCGTGCACAGTACAGCCGGTAGATCGCCTTCGGCCTCCCTGCAAGGTTGGTCACCACGTAGCGCGGGTTGAGCTTGCCCAAGGTCACCTCGCACTTGACCACCACGCGACGCCGGTGCGGCCAGGTGCCCGCCTTGTACTCGAAGTCCCCGTACTCCGGCGTGTCGTCCTCCATCAGAGAGTGCTTGATCGCGCAGTCCATCTGCACCGCCGTCGAGAGGGCATGCAGCCGACGGTTGCCCGCCAGCCCCAGTACGTACCCCAGGCCGCGCTCCTCGCAGAAAGCGATCACATCCGCGTGGCCGAAGCCGCTGTCGGCGCGAAGGATGATCGACACAAGCGGGAAGCGCTCCCGAAGCAGGCACACGATCCGCCGAAGCACGCTGAAGAGACCGACCCGATAGCTCGCGTTGCCCGGACGCAGTATCTCCGCCACCAGGCGCTGCACGCGGTCCGGACCCGTTATGTGAAACAGCAGCGGCAGATAGCAGTGCTTGTCGTAGTAACCGTTGAACATCTCAAACTGCTGCTGGCCGTGGCACGGGTCGTCGAAGGCGTCCACGTCCACCATCACCGTGCGCGTCTTGCGCGGCAACTGATCGATGACCGACCGCGCCTTGGCCATCCCCATCCGATACAGGTCCCGCGCGCTGACCGCGTTCTCCAGCCGAGAGATCGTCGGCTGACTGCCCAGCACCTCCCGCGCCGTCACGCGCTTCTCGCACGCCACCTTCAGGCCCGGGTCCTCCCGCAGATCGTCCAGATCGTTGGCGTCCTCGTAACCCGACGCAATCGCAAAAACCCGCTCCCGAAACAGCTCCGCGATCGTGTGCCGCACCCGAGAGGCGTCCCGGCGGTCCTCCACCGCCGAGGCCATCCCCTTGAGCACACCAACCCTGCCCTCCGCCTGACGCAGCAGGAGCATCCCCGCATCCGAGGTCAGATCGCCACCGTCAAACTCGGCCACAACTCCTCGACCACATACTGCAGGAAACTCAAGACTGAGAATGGAATCTGACACGCGGAGCACCTCCCCGAACCTTCGCGATTTCTCAACCCGAGATTCGACGGAGTGTGCTCCGTTTACTCTCTACATGCATAATCCGGGCTAGGAGCTCTCCAACGTCGGGTTACCTTGTGCGCGAGAGGTCGCATGACGATCCCGAGATGCCTCCTGTCTCCACAGCGCCGTCAGGCGCGTTGATGTCGGGTCTGATCTACAACCACCGGGCGGACGTCGTCGAGCGGCGTCTCTTCCGCGTCGGGTACCGGCGCCCCTGGCGTTGAGGCGCAGGCACCGGTCCTTCTTGGTTCCCGGATCAGCAGCGAATGGCAGCCCGGCGTTCACGCGCGAGGCGGCACGCGGCCGCCAGGACCCTATCGGCGCAGCGCCTGTGCACGATCGCCTTCTCTTTAGCGCCTGCGCATGGGCAGAGCATGATCGGGTCCGCAGGATCATTGCGGCGATAGGACTTTCCGCACAGATCGCAGATCAGGTGCAGGAGGTCCGCCGCGCCTTCGTCCCCGCCGGCCGGTCTCAGCGCGGCCGCCGGATCTCCATGCGCTAGCATCATCGGTGATGCCTATCCTCATAGCGGGCCGATTGAGCACCTGGCACGTCGATCGGCTTGACTCGCTCGCCCATCACCCAGAGCGCTTCCTGCACGCTGCGAACCACCACGATATGGCCGGCATCGGCTAACATCCTCTGCGACCATGAGTCTGGATCGGCCTCGTCCCGAGCGGTCTCGAGTTGTCCTGTTGCCGTTTTGACCTCCACGCCCTGGTGGGGGGATCGCTGTCG
>JAJYJR010000736.1 GCA_021789355.1 Chloroflexota bacterium
AGTTGCCGAGCGTGATGAAGCTCAGCGAATTCGACAGCACGTTGCCCCAGGTGGGCTGCGTCACGTTGACGCCGAACCCGAGGAAGCTGACGAACGCCTCGCTGATGATGACGCCGGCCACGCCCAGAGTCGTGGCGACGATGATCGGGCTCACCGCGTTCGGCAGGATGTGCCGGAAGATGATCCGCAGGTCGCCCACGCCGGCGGCACGCGCCGCGTCGACGTAGTCCTCCTCGCGAAGCGACAGGAACAGGCTCCGCACGAGGCGGGAAATCCCCTGCCATCCGAAGACCGCGAAGATCGCCATGATCATGTACCAGTTGCCGTTGCCCAGGAACTTCGAGACCACCAGGATGACGAAGAGCAGCGGAAGGCTGAGCATGATGTCGACGATGCGCATGAGCAGGTTGTCGATCCAGCCGCCGAAGTAGCCGGCGATCCCGCCCACGATCGCGCCGATGATCGCGCCGAAGAGCGACGCGCCGACGCCGATCAGCAGCGAGAGGCGCGCCCCGTTGACCACGAGCGTCAGGACGTCGCGCTGCAGACCGCCGGTCTCGCCGAACGGGTGCGCGAGCGACGGCGGCCGTCCTGCGTAGACGATCTTGTCCACGCCTGGGATCGTGTAGAAGTTGTAGGGCAGGAAGATCGGCCCGACGATGGCGACCGCGCACATCCCCAGGAACATGAAGGCGCCCACCATCGCGAGGCGGTGCTTGCGAAACCGGCGCCACGCCAGCTGCCACTGGCTGAGCGACTCGAGCTGGACCTCGAAGTCCGGGCGCTCGAGTTCAGCGCCCCCGAGCTCCGCCGAGTCGAGGTCGGTGATGACCGGCTGACCGCCGGCCGCGTCGAGGTCCCCGGCCATCTAGTCGTACCTCACGCGGGGATCGACGATCGCGTACGTGAGATCGGCGAGGAGGTTGGCGAACACCGTGACGATCGCGGTCACCGACAGCAGGCCCATCAGCACCGCGTAGTCGTAGTTCCCGGTCGAGAGGATGAACTGGTAGCCCATCCCCGGCCAGGAGAAGATCGTCTCGGTCACGAACGCGCCGGTGAACAGGAACGGGATCTCCAGGCCGAGGTTCGTGATGATGGGGAGCAGCGCGTTGCGGAGCGCGTGCTTGAACACGACGGACCGCTCTGGCACCCCCTTGGCCCGGGCCGTGCGGACGTAGTCCTGGTTCAGCGCGTCCAGCATCGACGAGCGGACATACCGCGAGTCGTAGGCGATGCTGACGACGACCAGGGTGAACACCGGCAGGATCATGTGGGTGCCCAGGTCGCCGAGCGCGGCGAGCGGGTGCGCCCCGAAGTAGGCCCAGTAGTCGGACGTGCCGAACGGGGGGACCACCCGCACGTTCCACATTCCGCCCGCGGGCAGGATGTGGAGGCTCCCCGCGAAGACCGTGATCAGCATGATGCCGAGCCAGAACGTGGGGAACGAGAACCCGACGTAGTTGAAGATGGTCATCGCCGAGTCGAAGAAGCTGTACCGCCTGACGGCCGCGTACACCCCCGAGAGGAACGCGATCACCACCCAGATGACCCAGGCGGTGCCGGCCAGGATCAGCGTGGCCGGCAGCCGGTCACCGATGATGGCGGCCACGGGCCGGCCGTCGGTACTGGAGTACCCGAAGTCGCCGTGCAGTACGCCGTTGTCCCCGCCCGGGAGCTCGATCGTGACCCCCGCCAGCTGGATCGTCCCGCCCGGCAGCGCGTTGATCAGGAACGGCTTGTCCCCGCATACGCCGAGCCACTTGCAGTACTGCACCGGGATCGGGTCGTCCAGGCCCCAACGGTGGCGGAACGCGGCAATCTGCGCGGCGCTGATGCGCGGGTTCTGCGCGAAGCGCGCCTCGGGGCCGCCGGGGGCGATCAGCAGGATCCCGTAGATGAGCATGGAGATCCCGAGCAGGACCGGGATCGCCTGGAGCACGCGGCGGATGACGTACTTGGTCATGGCCTCGGTACCGGGGAGACGGCGGGGCTGCGGGACCCTCGCGGGCTCCGCAGCCCCGGTCGCTCAGGTTGCCTGGGTCAGTCGCCGGGCAGTTACTGGACCCACCAGTCCCTGACGTTCCACGTCACGCCGAACTGGGTGGGGTTGGGCAGGTAGTTCTGGACCTTGCCGTTCGAGAGCCAGACCTGCCGCCAGTTGTAGAGGGGGATCTCCACGACGTCCTTGTAGTAGGCGTCCTGGAAGTCGCCCAGCGCGGCCTTGATCACGACCGGGTCGACCGAGGTCTTGACCGTGTCGAAGGCCTTGTCGATCACCGGATCGTTTGTGCGGGTCGTGTTCTGGCCCTGGTGCGGCGGGATGTCCGGGTTGCCGCTGGAGTGGTAGACGAGGTACGAGCCGAGGGGATCCGGGCTGTACGACCACGCGAACTCGCCCAGGTCGTAGTTGCCGTGCTGCAGGTTGCACGGGGTGTCGGCCGATGTCTGGTCCCAGCCGCCGAAGAAGTCGGGGTTCGCCGGCACGGGCTTGACGTCCATCTTGATCCCGATCTGGGTCAGCCAGGAGGCGACGAGCGTCAGGGTGTCGATGCGCGACTGCTTCTGGGTCGTGCAGCCGGTGATCTCGAGCTTGACGCCGTTCTTCTCGCGGATGCCGTCGGAACCCTTGACCCATCCGATGCCGTCGAGGAGGCTGTTTGCCTGCGCGAAGTCCTGCGTGATCGCCGGCTCCTGCTTGAAGTAGTAGAGGAGCGGCGAGTACGGGGTGTCGGACGGCTTGACCGTGCCGCCCAGGATGCGGTCCGTGATCTCGCTCTTGTTGTACGCGAGTCGGATCGCGGTCTTGATCGTCGGGACGTCCGCCGCGCCGAACTTCTTCGCCAGCGAGGCGTTGTTCATCTGGTTCAGCTCATACGACAGCGCGTCGAGGATCGTCACCTGGTTCCCCAGGTCCTGGACCGTGGGGATCGTGTCCTGGGCGAAGTTGAACGCGATGTCGGACTCGCCGGCGCGGTAGCCCGCGATCTGCGCGGCCTGGTCGCCGTAGTACTTGATGATCAGCTTGTCGAGGTACGGCGCGTGCCCGCCGATCGTCGACCAGTACGGGTTCGGCACGTACGTGATCTGCGCGTTGGTCTTGAGCTCGCTGGGAATGTAGGCGCCGCTGTAGACGCCGGACGAGATGTTGTCGAACGGGTACAGCTTCTTCACCGCATCGGCGACCGGCACCGTGCTGATGTAATGCGCCGGCAGCAGCGGATCGACGAGCGTCAGGTAGCCCTCGAAGACCTTGCTGAAGTGCATGACGCACGACGTCGTGTTGCCGCCGTCGATGCTGGTGATGTCCTCCCAGCCGATCTGGCCGGCAACGAGCCCGGACTGGTCCTTGTCCATGATCCAGTGCCAGGTCGCGGTCAGGTCAGCGCACGAGATCGGCTGGCCGTCGGACCACTTCATCCCGTCCTTGAGGT
>JAJYJR010000737.1 GCA_021789355.1 Chloroflexota bacterium
TTGACCGTGCTCTCCGAGCCGCCCTTCGACTCGGGTTAACCGGCTAATCCGCGACCAGACGTTCGCCTGGCCACGTGGCCTTTCGCCGTCAGCCGGCGGAGGAGCTCGTCGTGACCGCGGACACGGTCGGCGATGGCGTCGACGCTCCCGCGAAGCTGCTCGAGCTGGGTGGTGAGACCGGTGAGGGTCAGGGCGTCTCGGCCCCTGAGCCGACGCTCCTCGACGAGGACCCGCAAGTCGGGCCGCCGATACAGCGTCGCACGGCCGATCCTGGCCTCCGCAGCGACCGCCGTGAAGGTCACCGCACGTCCCGCCGCGGCGAGCTCATCGCAGGCCCGCTCGACCCGGGCCACGAACTCGGCGCTCACGACGCCTCGGCGCGGGTCATGAGCGCGTCCAGACGCTCGACGAGCCGGCGGTGACGGTCAGCCTCGTCGCCCCAGCCCCGCCGGGCGGCGTCGGCCGCAAGGGCGGTCGCATCCGCCCGCTGGGCGGCGAGGATGGGCAGGAACGTCGCCTCGGACCGGAAGTTCGGGCAGTGCTCACAGATGTTCGTGTAGGGGCAGACGCCCTGGGCGGCCGTCCGCAGGCAGTAGCCGCCGGCGAGGCGGGCCTTGATGAGGGGCAGCTCGCGCCAGTCGCCGACCGGCTCGCCCACTGTGACGACCGGCAGCGCCGACCCGTAGCGGGTCTTGGCGAGCTCGAGCGCCCGCTCGTACTCCGCCCGCACCGTGGCGTCGAAGAGGCGCCCGTAGCGGAGACTCATCTCGGCCGTCCGGTGACCGAGGAGGGCCATCAGCGACTGGAGGCTGACGCCCGCGTTCACGAGCGCGGTCGCGTAGGTGTGGCGCAGCTGGTGAGGCGTCGCGTGGGGCAACCCCGCCTCGGCCGCCGCCCGGGCGAGCTCGTCCCGCAGGCCGTCGGGCGAGACCCGGTGGCCGTGGTGGACGAGCAGGAAGTCGACGGCCCGGCCGGTCTTGGGATGGCGCAGCGGCCGGCCGGCGCTCCGCTCTTCGACGATCCGATCGATGAGCGCCACGGTCTCCTCGTCGAGCGGGACCATCCGCTCCGAGTCGAGCTTGCCCAAGGGGACCTTCAACCAGGCCCCGGCGTCGGGAATCTCGTGGACGCAGTCGAGCTCGAGGTCGACGAACTCACCGATCCGCAGCCCGGTCGACCGCTGCACGAGGAGTGCGTCGGCGTAGAGGCGGTTGGGCGACGCGGTGAGGGCGGCCACCAGGCGGCGGTCCGCGTCGGGCGGCAGGTAACGGGGCAGGTCGCGCGGCAGCTTCGGGAGGTCGCGGCTGAACAGGAGCCGTCGGGTGGGCGCGTCAGCCCAGCCCCACTCGGCCAGGCTGTTGAGGAGACCGTGGACCGCGAGGATCCGACCGCGCCGCTCCGAGGCCGAGATCGGCAGGCCGCTCCGAGACGAGCAGGCCGTCGCGACGACCGCGAGGTAGGGCTCGACGTGCCGCCGTCGATCGAGCTCGGCGAGCGAGCGGAGCCCGGGATCGACGATTGCGAGGTGGCGCCCGAAGTGGGCGAGCCGGCTGGCGATGCCGGTGATCGTGGTCCGCTCGTGGGTCCCGGTGAGCGCCTCGAGGTAGGCGACGAACGTTGGTCGCAACGCCGGCGGGACGTCCCGCAGCCGCTCGCCGAAGCTCTGCCGGAAGCGGGTCAGGCTGTTCGGCGGCGGCGAGCCCAGGATCCCGGCGTGGAAGAGGACCTGGCGGGCGGCGTGGATCGCCCCGCCGTAGTGGTGCCAGGACCGCCCGGTCCCGGCGGCGCGGGCCCGACAGGCCGCAGCCAGGGCAGCGAAGTCGGCCTCGGTCAGCGCGTCGAGCGGCCGGCCGGTCTCGATGAGCAGGCGACCGATGACCTGCGAGCCGGTGTCGTGGCGGCCCCGGGCGGCGAAGCCGAGCGGTTCGGCGAGCCGGAGGAAGCGCCGGACGTCGGGTCCGATCGGGCTCCAGGCCAGCTCGCGCCAGAACGACGGCAGCTTGCGGGCGACGAGGAAGTCGAGCCCGGGGCGGAGCCGCCCGCCGAACATGAGGAAGCGCAGGAAGCTGTTCGTCGCCGGATCGGCGGCGCTCCGGAGGCGGACGTCGAGCGGCTCGGCCGCCCAGGCGACAGGGTCCGGCCAGCGACCGAGGAAGCGGCGGGCGGCGTGGCGCTCGTTCGTCCCGCGCAGCCCAAGCCGCCGCAGATGACGGCTGAAGGCGGCCGCCGGGTCGTCAGCGACCGGCGCGCGCGCGGACTCGGGCGGCATCGAAGGCGGACCGCAGGTGGACCGGGGCGAGATGAATGTAGCCGGCGGCGGAGTCGACGTGATCGTGGCCCATCAGGGCGCCGATGACCGCGAGATCGACACCCGCCTCAGCGAGCGCGGTGCCGAAGCTGTGGCGGAGGGCGTGGGGATGTCCCGCCGGGACGCCCGAGCGGGTCCGGTGGTGGCGGAAGACCGTCCGCAGCCCGGCGGGCGTCAGCGGCCGGCCCCGGTGCGGCCCCTTGGCGACGACGAACAGGGCCGGGCTGTCGGTCTCCGGGCGCTCGGCCAGCAGATACGCCTGGACGAGCCCGCCGACCTCCGGGTCGACCGGCACGCTGCGCTCCTTGTCGCCCTTGCCGGTCACCCGGATCCAGCCCCGGCCGATGTCGACGTCACGGACCCCGAGGCCGAGGACCTCGGCGGATCGGAGACCCGACAGGAGCATCAGCCCGCCGATCGCCCGGTCGCGCCACGAGCGGAAGCTCGCGAGGAGGGCGCGGGCCTCGCCGGGATCGAGCGGGCGGGGCAGGCGGCGCGGCTCGCGGACCCGCAGCGCCGAGCGGCTCCGGGGGCGGGCGAGGTGGCCGAGCAGGCCCGAACGCTCGCCGCGCACCGTCGTCCGGGCTTCGCGTCGCCGTGGCACCGGGTTCGGACGGTCGGGCTCGATGACGGCCCGGTACCCGAACAGGCTGCTGATCGCAGCCAGCCGGCGGTTGATCGTGGCTGCCGCATAGCCCCGGTTGCGCCCGTCGGCGATCGAGTAGACGTTGCCACCCGGACGCGTCCTCGTCGGCGCCTCGCGACAGGCGGCGAGGAAGCCCAGGAGGGTGGTCCGCGTTACGGCCTCGAGCGGAACGCCCTCGTCATGCAGCCAGCGGGCGAACGCGAGCAAGTCGAACGCGTAGGCGCGAACCGTGCGGTCCGAGTAGCCGCGGTCGGCGAGGTAGCCGAGGTAGTGATTGACGAGCTCGACCTCGGCGGCGGCCGGCCCACCGATCCGCCAGCTCCCGTCGACCTGGACGACGCTGAGTTCCGGTTCGTCTGGCATGAGACAATTGTATCGCTGATGTCTCCGCAGAAGTCAAGCCCAGATCCGCTCCGCTCCTGTCACAGGGGCAACCCAGGAGATCGATTAGCCGGATAAGAGGGGATCGGCGGC
>JAJYJR010000738.1 GCA_021789355.1 Chloroflexota bacterium
CCCGGCCCGTGATGAGCGTGTCTCCGTTGTCGATCGTGATCGTCAAGCCGTCGAACCACTCCTCCCATCGAGGGTCGAGGCGGCCGGCGATCCGGATCTCATACGTGGATGGACGGCCGTCCTCGGCCGGATGATCGCGTCCGTTCGGCATCGTTCTCTGCCCAGCGCGGCTCAGCGCAGCCCGATCTCACGCGGCCGAAGTGGCCGAAGGGACTGCACTGGTCGGCTCTGCCCACCGCCACGCGGTCCAGACGATGAACAGCAGACAGGGGATCTCGATGGCCGAGAAGAAGACGTAGTACGGGGTCGGTCCGCTGCCGACGAACAGGCTCCCCGCCTGGACGATCGCCATGAACGCGCCGGCCATGACGTTGGCCCAGCGATTGGGCCGCTGCTTCAGCACTCGGGAAGCCACGATCATGGCGATCGGGATCTCCATCAGGAATGACGCGGCGAGCAGCGCCTCCCGGGTCATGGCGTCCGCCGGAATCCCTGGATCGAACAGCGCCATGACATCGGCGTAGAGGAAGTTGAAGAGCATGAACACCCAGAGCGTCGAGAGCCGGACCCTGAGATCGTGCATTGGTGGTGCCTCCGGAGCGGTGTGGTGCGGGCGCCAATCTCGGCGCCACTCCGGCAGCGTGTTCCTCCACGGGCTCGGCGTCATACCTCCCCGGAGGTATTCCACGGGGTATTCGGATGGCCTTCAGGCCGCGCCCAAGCAGGTGCGGGTTGGCCGGGAACGCGCCGAGCCGCGACCTATGATTTGCCGATGGCGATGCCGATCCTGGCTACCAAGCTCCACGTCCCGCCACCACGACCCAGGATCGTCCTCCGCCCCCGCCTCGACGAACGGCTCGACGAGGGCCTGCGGCGCCCGCTGACGCTCGTTTCCGCGCCGGCCGGCTTCGGCAAGAGCACCCTGGTCGCGGAATGGGTCGCGGCCTGCGGGCTGCCGGCCGCGTGGCTCTCGCTGGACGAGGGCGACAGCGAGCCCGATCGATTCCTCACGTACCTGGTGGCCGCGTTGCGAAACGTCGCCGCGGGTGCCGGCGAGAGTGTGCTCGCCACGCTCGGGTCCCCGGAGCCGCCACCGCTCGAGTCAATGCTGACGCCGCTCCTCAACGAGCTCGCCGCCGCGCCGACGGATTTCGTGCTGGTGCTGGACGACTATCACCTCGTGGAGGCGAAGCTGGTCGATGACGCCATGGCGTTCCTCGTCGAGCACCTCCCGCCCCGGATGCACGTCGTCATCGCCACCCGCGAGGATCCGGCCCTCCCCCTCGCCCGGTGGCGTGCCCGCGCCGAGCTCGGCGAGATTCGGGCCGCCGACCTGAGGTTCACCCCCGACGAGAGCGCCGCATTCCTGAACCAGGTCATGGATCTCGGCCTTTCGTCCGGGGACGTCAGCACCCTCGAGACGACCACTGAAGGCTGGGTCGCCGGCCTTCAGCTCGCGGCCATCTCCCTTCGGGGACACGAGGATGCCGCCAGCTTCATCCGGTCGTTCTCGGGGAGCGACCGCTTCGTGCTCGACTATCTTGTCGAGGAGGTCCTGGGGCGGCAACCGCCTGCTGTCCGCGAGTTCCTGCTCCGCACGTCGATCCTCGAGCGGCTGTGCGGACCCCTCTGCGATGCCGTGACCCTGAACCCCTCCACGCCCGGCCAGCCGACGCTGGAGCATCTCGATCGCGCGAACCTGTTCATCGTTCCCCTCGACGGCGAGCGTCACTGGTATCGCTACCACCAGCTCTTCCGCGACCTGCTGCGCCAGCGCCTCAGACAGTCCGTATCCGACGCGGTCGTGAATGAGCTCCACGCCCGGGCGAGCGTGTGGCACGAGGAGAACGGCTTCGACCTCGATTCCTTCCGCCACGCCGCAGCCGGCCACGACATCGAACGTGCCGAGCGCCTGGTCATGGGCTACGGCCCGTCGCTGCAGATCAACGACGCGTTTGCGTCCGCTGGCGCCTGGATCGCGTCGTTGCCGGTGGAGACGCTCGACGCTCGGCCGTCCCTCCGGATCGCCTACGCGCAGGTGCTGGTGGCAAGCGGCCGGGTGGTGGGTCTCGAGGAGGTACTCGCCGCCGCGGAGGCCACGCTGGACAGGGCGGCCGACGACGAAGGGACTCGCGACCTGATGGGCCAGATCGCCGCCCTTCGGGCGGTGCGGGCGTTCCTCGAGCACCGGGCGGACGCCATGATCGTCGAGTCGCAGCGAGCGCGCGAGCTTCTCCGCTCGGACAGCCTGACCCGCGCGTTCGTCGTCTGGGCGTCGGGCTACGCCCATGAGGTCTCCGGTGACCGAGCAAAGGCCAGGAAGGCGTACGGCGAGGCACTGTCGATGAGCCGGGCGACGGGCTATCGGTTCGGAGACATGAGTGCCTCGATCGGGATCGGCGGGATGCAGGAGGTCGACAACGAGCTCAGGCTGGCGGCCGAGACGTACGAGGAGACGATTCGCTGCGCGGCCGATCTGCCCTGGTCCTGGATCTCGGATGCCCACCTCGGCCTGGGCCGCATCCTCTACGAGTGGAACGATCTGGACGCCGCCTGGGAGCGAGGCCGGAAGAGCCTTGGACTTGCTCGCCAGCTTCAGAACACGGATCGGCCGGTGGCCTGCCTCGTCCTGCTCGCCCGCATCAAGCTGGCCCAGGGCGACCTCGCCGAGGCGGCCCGCATCGTGGCCGAGGCCCAACGTTCGGTGCCGGAGCACGACTTCGTCCGCGAAGCACCCAGGGTGGCGGCCGCCCGCGCAACGATGTCCCTCCGCGCAGGCGACGTGGACCGCGCGGCGCGGCTCGCCGAGGAGTTCGACCTGCCGCTGGTCCGCGCTCGAGTCTGTCTTGCGCGGGGAGATGCTGACGCCGCCCTGTCCGCGCTCGATCCATTTCGCCGTCAGGCGGAGTCGCGGGCGTGGCTCGACGATCGGTTGAGGGCCCTGGTTCTCCAGGCGCTCGCCCATCGCGCTGCGGGCGATACGGGCGAGGCGGTGTCGCTGCTCGGCGAGGCGATGGAGATCGGCGAGCCGGAGGGCTTTGTCCGGCTCTTCGTCGACGAAGGGCCGCCGATGGCGCGCCTGCTCCGAGAGGCCGCGGCCGCGGGGCTGCATCGCGAGTACAGCCTCCGGCTGCTGGGTGCCTTCTCCACGGGCGCGACCGGCGCCGGACTGAGCGCCCCGGCTCCGCGTGGAGGCCGGCCGGCCGGGGCCTCCCGCCTCGTTGAACCGTTGAGCAAACGGGAGCTCGAGCTGCTCGACCTCCTCGCCGAGGGGCTGTCCAATCAGGACATCGCCGAACGGCTGTTCCTCTCACCGCAGACCGTGAAGGTCCACGTGCGCAACATCTACTCGAAGCTGAGCGTGAGCAGCCGCACCCAGGCGGTCGCTCGGGCAAGACTGCTGGGCATCTTGGCGACCGAGTAGGC
>JAJYJR010000739.1 GCA_021789355.1 Chloroflexota bacterium
GCGTACGAGAAATGGCCGCTCGGCCGCATGAGCCTCGCTTCGTCGGCCGTCGCCGGGAGCTCACGCTCCTGCGGCGAGCATGGCAGCGTGCGCTGGCAGAGCACCGCTGCGAGCTGACGACGATCATCGGAGACGCGGGCGTCGGCAAGTCGCGGCTCGTCGCGGAGTTCCTCGCGACCCTCAGCCAGCGGGTCGTACACGGCCGGTGTCTTCCCTACGGCGCGGGGATGACGTTCTGGCCCGTCGCGGAGGTGCTGAAGGAACTCAGGGTCCTGCCCCCGGACAACACGGCGGCGGAGGCGATCCGGTCGGTCCTCGGCGAGACGAACGCGCCAGCGGCGTCGACGGACGCGATCTCCTGGGCCGTGCGCAAGACGCTCGAGCATGCCGCGCGCGAGCGGCCGCTCGTGGTGGTCTTCGACGACATCCATTGGGGCGAGGAGACCTTCCTCGACCTCGTCGAGCAGGTCGCGCTCCTCTCCGCAGGCGCCCCGGTCCTGCTCCTCTGCATGGCGCGTCCCGAGCTTGTCGAGCGTCGGCCCGGCTGGCCGGTGGCGCTGCGACTGGGGCCGCTGCGCGGAGACGAGATCGACCAGCTCATTCCCCACCAGATCTCGTTCGAACTTCGGAACAGGATTGCGCAGGCGGCAGGCGGTAACCCGCTGTTCGTCGCCGAGATGGTCGCCATGGCGAGCGAGGCAAAGGGTGAGGTCGTCGTGCCGCCCACCCTGCAGGCGTTGCTCGCAGCGCGGCTCGACCAGCTGGACGATGCCGAGCGCGGCGTTCTCCAGCGCGGCGCGGTCGAGGGCGAGGTCTTCCATCGCGGCGCGGTGGAGGCGATCGGGACCGACGAGCCCCGGTCGCTGCAGCACCTTGCCGCGCTGGTGCGCAAGGGCCTGATCGGCCCGAGCGCGCCACAGGTCCCCGGCGAAGACGCGTTCCGCTTCTCCCATCTGCTCATGCGAGACGTCGCCTACGCATCGCTCCCGAAGGCGACCCGCGCTCAGCTGCACGAACGACTGGCGACCTGGCTGGAGGAGCATGGCACCACGCTCGTCGAACTCGACCAGCTCCTCGGTTACCACCTCGAACAGGCGGTGCGCTACCGGAACGAGCTCCAGCTGCCCGACGACGACGACCTGCGCGCGGTGGCGCGCAACCACCTGTCGGCTGCCGCTCACCAGGCCTCAGCCGAACAGGACTTCCGCGCGGCCTCCGGTCTGCTCGAGCGCGCCAGCGCCATCGGGCCGCGGGCCCAGCTCGACCTGCGCCTCGAGCTCGAGCTTATCGAGGCGCTCTTCTGGGGCGACAAGGGCCAGATGGCGCTCCGGCGCGCGGGCGAGCTCGCCGGGTCCGCCGCTGCCGCAGGCGATCGGATCGGCGAGCTGTGCGGTCGGCTCGAGGAAGGCATCATCCGCATGAACCTGGAACCGGAGGGTGCCGTCGAGTCGCTCTCCGCGCTCGTGGAGCGGGCATTGCCGGTCTTCGAGACCGCTGCGGACGATCTGGCCCTCAGCCTGGCGTACCAGGCACTCGGAGGCGTGATGAACACACGCGCCCAGATGGACCAGGTCGTCGTCGCGTACGAGCGCGCCGCGTCGCATGCCGCGCGGGCGGGCCTGACCGACCGCTTCGTGTTCTGGCGGCATACGGGTCTCTTCCACGGCACGACGCCGGCTTCCCGGGTGCTCGCGTGGGAGGAGCGGCTCGACGATGCGGAGCGGCAGCTCCCTTCGATCCGCTGCTGCCATGCCTGGCTCCTCGCGATGCTCGGTCGCACCGACGAGGCACGCGCGCTGTATGCCGCAGCGCGCGCGGAACTCGTTGAGCGAGGGCCAAGTCTGACGCTGGCAGCCGCCGGGCAGGCCGGCATCGGCATCGCCCTCCTGGCCGGCGATCCGGCGGCGGCCGCGAAGGTCGGGGAGGACACCTGCAAGACGCTCGACCAGCTCGGGGAGCAGAGTTTCCTCTCGACCGTGCGAGGACTGCTTGCCCGGGCATGTTGCGAGCTCGGCCGGCTCGAGGAGGCGGACATGTGGGCCGGGCGGGCCGCCGAGATCGGCAGCGCCGACGATGCAGCCACGCAGATGCTGTGGCGACAGGCGCGGGCCAGGGTGCTCGCGCGCCGGGGCGAGCACGCGCAGGCCGAGACCCTCGCTCGCGAAGCGGTCGCGATCGCCGAGACGACCGAACTGCTCGACGCGCAGGCGGACGCGTACGCCGATCTCGCCGAGGTTCTCGATCTCGCCGGGCGCCACCGCGAAGCCGTCGCCGCGGTCAGCCAGGCGCTGACGCGCTACGAGCGCAAGGAGAACCTCGTGATGGCCGGCCGGATGCGCGCCCGGCTGGCACAGGCACCGGGGCAGCCGGCGTAACCCCGGGGCAGGCCACCCGCCGTGCGGCACCGGCACGCCAGCGACCGTGCGGCACCGGCACCCCAGCGATCGTGCGGCACCGGCACCCCAGCGACCGTGCAGCACCGGCACGCCACCGCCGTGCGGACCCCGTCTCGCGGGTCTCGGCGGGCGCGCCCGTTGTTCGGCGCGTGAGGCGCCAGTGATCGGCCGGTGACGCCTTCACACCATCATCGACGCATACGAACACCCGGTGGCTGTCACCAGGGAGTCGCGGGTCGGTGGAGGAGAACTCACGGGCACTCGCCGGGCGCGCCGCGGACCGCCTCGCGGCCGCCGGGCAGCGCGCGTTCGGGCAGGGCGACATGCCGGCGGCAGCGACGCTGCTCTGGCGCGCGGCTGCCCTGTACCCGTCGCACGACCCCCGTCGGATGACCCTGCTTCTCCCGCTCGGCAGAGCGTTGGTCGCAACCGATGCCCCGGAGCTCGGCGAGACCGTGCTGCAGGAGGCAGTCGAGTTTGGGGATCCCGCGGTCGCTGCCGAGGCACGGGTGGCGCTTCGCTGGGCGCGCGCTCACGGAACTCGCGACGCAGGTCCGACACGTTGAGCACAGCAATGGAGGACGGCGCCCATCTTCTCGATCGTGGACGTCGACACTCCCCCACTGCTCGGCCACTTCTCGGTCACGCGAGGTCATGGCCCGCCACGCGTGGCGATCGCAGCTCGCGCTCCGCCCCCACGGACAGCAGGATCGTGGCCCTCGATGAGGCAACGGGATTCGTGGCGTCCCTGGACAGGGCGGGGAGTCGACACCGGAACGGCTCAGCGGAGTCGGTTCGCCCCCCGGTCAAGGTCCCGGAGCACAAGTCTCATGCCGTCCCATGCGACCGGCATCGGATCGCTCAAGGCACCGACGAAGCGTCCGACGCCGTCCCGATTGAGGAAGGCGAGGAGATGATGCTGCCCCGACCTGTCCGCGACGAGCCGCCCGGCGTACAACCTCTCCTCCGCCAGCAGCGTCGCGGCAGCCGTGTCAAACGGTCCGAGGAC
>JAJYJR010000740.1 GCA_021789355.1 Chloroflexota bacterium
GACCAGCCGCAGGACCCGACACTGGCGCAGCCGGTCGCAGCAGACGTTGACGAGAATCCGGTCGAACCAGCCGTCGAACGCCGCGGGATCGCGCAGCGTCCCTGCGCGGGCCCATGCCGACAGGATCGCCTCGTGGGTCGCGTCCTCCGCTTCCACGCGGTCGCCGAGGACGAGCGCGGCCAGGCGATAGCTCGACGGGAGCCGCCGCTCGATGCGGTCGGCCAGGTCCGCTCGATCGAGCCCGCCAGGATGCGCCAGCTGCACCGGCCGGGCGGGCGCCGGCTCGACGACCGAGGATGCCGCAGGCGGCGAGGGAGGGCGCGCGATCGCCCGAGGCGTTCGGTCCGGCGTCGGACGCTCGATCACCTGCGCCCCCACCTCGGCCCCTCGCTGCCCCGGGACGAGGTGTCCTTCATCGGTCCAGACGTGCGAAGCGCCCGTGAGGTTCAACGTCGGGATCACGGCGCGATGGCGGTCAGGGCGTCGGAGGGACGACCGCGGGGAGAGAGACAGAAGACGTTGCCGAGCAGCCGCCGCCGCTCGCCGTGACCGCGACCCGCGCCGTGCCAGGATCGGCCGGGCGGAAGCTGAACTTCGCGGTACCTCCACCGGCGAGCTCGAAGCTCGTGATGGGAGAGGTCGATGCGCCCGGCGTCCCGGGCCACGCGATGACCGGTGCGTCGAACGTGATCGCGATCGGCGAAGCCGGGGCGAAGTACTCGACGATGACGTTGAACCAGGACGTCGGCGCCGGCGCAAGGGTGCCGCCGTTGCCGAGCACGACCGTGTCGACGGTGCAGCGGTGGGTCGCGACCGGACCGCCGCTCGGGTTCAGGGGCTGCCAGCTCGCCGCTCCATCGTCGGTCGCGTACAGCGCAAGCGGAGGCGTCCCGTTGTCGAGCACCCATCCGTGCGCTGGGTCGACGAAGTCGATGGACAGGTAGACGCCGTGCGACGGGGTTGTGTCCGTGAGCGGGCGCCACGTCTGCCCGCCGTCGTCGGTGAGCCTCAGCCGCTCGGACGCTGCCGGGCCGCCGTCCGGGATGGCGGCGATCCAGCGCTCGGCGGTGAGGGCATCGACCGGCACCGGGAACAGCGACGGGAGAGTGGCCGCGACCGACCAAGTCAGGCCGGCGTCCTTCGTCACCAGCAGCTGTGTCTCGCCGTGGACGCCGTCGCCATACCAGGCCGCAAGCACGACGCCGTCGGGCGCGAACACCGACGGTGGCGCCACGATCATCGGCTGCCAGGTGCTCGCGGAGAAGCCGGGGGGCCCCGGCAGGGCCGAGCGCTGCCAGCTCGCCCCACCGTCGCGCGTGACGTACAGCTCATTGGTCGTCGGGCGGCCGGTCGGTGGGTTCGGTGCGCTGGCGGCGAGCCCCCATCCGACGTTCGCGTCGCTGAACGCGATCGCGCCGACGACGGGCGTCGGGATGACGCCAGCCTGCGTCCACGTGGCCCCGCCGTCCGAGCTTCGCCAGAGGCTGCCGGGCTGTCCGTTCCACCCGCCGAGCGCGAGGAGGCCGTGGGAGGTGTCGAAGAAGTGAATGGTGCGCGCGATCCCAGACGCCGACGGGATCGTCGCGGTCTGCCAGCTCCTGCCGAAATCGGTCGTCCGCTCGATTGCGAGGGACCCGGTGTCCCCGCTCCGCCAGCCAACGAGCCAGCCGTGCTCGGCGTCGAGGAAGTCGACCTGCGCGGGGACGATCTGGGAGCCGGCGGCGAGGGCCGGGCTCCACTTCCATGTGCGACCGCCGTCGAAGGTCACGTACAGCTGGTTGCCAGAGGTTGCCCAGCCGTGGGTGGCGTCGACGAGACCGAACGCGTCGACCTCGGCGGCCGTGGCTGGGCTCGTCTGCGCTGTCGGGGACGCTGAGGCCGGTGGTGCGCTCGGCATCGGAGACGGGAGCGGGCTCGTCACGACTGACGACCCGATCGGGTCGATCCTCCCGACGACGGCGAGGAAGTTGCAGACATCGAGGCGCTCGGTGCCGGCCGGGCACGAGTGCGGGACGAGGCGGACGAGGTAGGCCGCACGCTGCGGGACCACGTGCCCCGCGTCGGCGCTCGATGGGTCGGGTGCGTAGGCCGCGTAGGTGCCGTTCGAGACGTGGAGGGCATTGGCCGGGTAGAGCTCCTGCGCCGTCGGTTGCTCGGGGCTGTCGGCGAGCCACTCGGCGTGGCCGCAGCCGTACGGGTCCGGCGTGATCGGCGGGATCGGCGCCGGGCATGGAAGCGGCAGGTTCACGGCACCGAGCCAGGCGTCGACGACGGCGAGCGTCCAGCCTCCCCGCGAGGCCTGCGCGACGGTCCAAACGAGTTCGTCGGGCCCGGGAGTGACGGCGCCGAGCAGGTCGAGGCGTGTGGCGGACTCGACGCGGAGCGCGAAGAGACCGCTCGTCACCCCGGGACTGCTGCTCGTGGTGCTCAGGCTGACACCCGGCAGCCCCTCGATGTGCCAGGCGGCGCAGTCCGCCGCGTCGACGGTCCCGCTCGCCGGGGGCGGGCAGATCATCGCGACCTGCGTCAGCCGCAGGTCGGCCACGACGACGCGGCCTGCCGCACCCGGCGAGGGCAGCAGCAGGCCCAGTTCCTTTGTCGAGAGCGCGCGGACGGCCGCTCCGCCCGGCACAGGTCCTGCTGAAGGCGCCGGGGTTAGGACCGGCCGGGCGAACACGAGGATGCCGCCGACCAGGACCACGACCAGCGCCGCCGCCAGGCCCGCGAGGACCCTGGGCGCAAAGGACCGGCCGGCACCGAGCGCCGCCGTTCGGTCGGGGATGGCGGCGACCCGCGCGCGCAGGTCAGCCGGCGCCGACGTCGGCACACCACGGAGGAGCTCGTCGCGCAGCTCGCGCTCGAACCGCTCGTCGCTCATCGTGTCTCTCCCGCCCGCTCCGCTGCGTCATACGCGGCGCGGAGGTGCCGCAGCGCGTAGTGGAGGCGGGACTTCACGGTTCCCTCGCGTTCGCCGGTCCGCGCAACGATCTCGGCCACGCTGAGCTCCTCCACGTACCGCAGGACGAGCACGGTCCGGTGCCGCGGGTCGAGGGTCGCGAGGACGGCTGCGAGGGCCTGGCCCCCGGCCGATGGCGCGAACGGATCCGGGCCCGGCAGGTCCTGCGGATCGCGAAGCGGAAGTGGTCGGAGACGGCGCCGACGGAGCCGGTCCTGGCACCGGTGCACCACGATGGCGTCGAACCAGGCCTCGAAGCGGGCCGGCTCGCGCAGCTCCGACCAGCGGGCCCAGGCCTGCTCGCAGGCGTCGTGGACCGCATCCTGCGCCTCCTCGGGGTCGCGCAGGATCGCGGCCGCCAGCCGATAGGCGCGGTCGAGCCGAGCTTGCGTCAGCCGCTCGAAGGCGGCACGCCGCTCCGCGTGCCTGTCGCCCTCCCGGCTTTCC
>JAJYJR010000741.1 GCA_021789355.1 Chloroflexota bacterium
TGATGATGGGGCGCACGCACTCGGTCCACGCCGAGCCGATCACGTTCGGCGTCAAGCTCGCGGGCTGGGCGTTCGAGCTCGATCGCGACCGGCGCCGGATCCGCGCCGCGGCGGACGACCTCGCGGCCGGCAAGCTCTCGGGCCCGGTCGGCACCTACAGCCACGTCGACCCCGGGATCGAGGCGGACGTCCTGGCGTCGCTGGGGCTCGCCGTCGACCCGGTCAGCACGCAGATCGTCCAGCGCGACCGGCACGCCGCGTTCCTCGCCGCGATCGCCGTGACCGGCGGCTCGGTCGAGCGGTTCGCCACCGAGATCCGCAACCTGCAGCACACCGAGATCGGCGAGGTCCAGGAGCCGTTCCGGAGCGGGCAGAAGGGCTCGAGCGCGATGCCGCACAAGCGCAACCCGATCCTCAGCGAGCGGCTCGCCGGGATGGCGCGGCTGCTTCGCGGCTACGCGCAGGCCGCCCTCGAGGACCAGGCGCTGTGGCACGAGCGGGACATCAGCCACTCGTCCGTGGAGCGCGTGGCGCTGCCCGACTCGACCATCCTGCTCGACTACATGCTGGTGAAGTTCACCGGGCTGGTCGACGGGCTGGTGGTTCGCCCGGACCGGATGCGCGAGAACGTGGAGCGCGGCCTCGGGCTCCACGCGTCCAGCCGGGTGCTGCTCGCGCTCGTTGAGGACGCCGGTCTCTCGCGCGAGGACGCCTACGCGATCGTCCAGCGGAACGCGCTCAGGGCGGCGGACGAGCGTCGGCCGCTCGTGGAGCTGCTCGCGGAGGACCCCGAGGCGTCGGCGCTCTCGCCGGACGCGCTGGCGGCGTGTTTCGACGACGCCGCGTTCCTCCGCCACGTGCCGGCGATCCTGGCGCGCCTCGAACGCCTGGCAGGGGGCACGGACGCGGTCGAGGCACGGCCCGCGGCAGACCGCGCAGCACGGCCTCAGGCGAGCGGCACAAACCGGGTCGCGGCACGGCCCGCGGCAGGCAGCAGGGGAGACGGCGCATGACCACGGACCTGTCCAGCTCGTTCCTTCGCTCCGGCAAGGTCCGCGACCTGTACGCCGTGGACGACGCGCGCCTCCTGCTCGTCGCGTCCGACCGCCTCAGTGCGTTCGACGTCGTGCTCCCCACGCCGATCCCGGACAAGGGCCGCGTGCTCACCGGCCTGTCCCGCTTCTGGTTCGCCGAGACCGAGCGGGCGGGGATCGTCGCGAACCACCTTCTGGGCGTCGACCCCGCTACCCTTCCCGCGCCGTTCTCCGGTGCCTCGGACGAGCTCCGTGGCCGCGTGATGATCTGCCGGCGGGCCAGCGTGCTCCCGGTCGAGGTGATCGTGCGCGGGTACGTGTCGGGCAGCGGCTGGAAGGACTACCTCCGCACCGGCGCGATCTGCGGCATCCCGCTGCCGGCCGGCCTCCGGGAGAGCGAGCGGCTCCCCGAGCCCATCTTCACGCCGTCGACCAAGGCCGAACAGGGCCATGACCAGAACATCTCGTTCGGCGAGGTGGTGGGGCTGATCGGCGACGAGATGGCGGCGCGCGTCCGCGACATCGCGCTCGCGCTCTACCGGTTCGGGGCGGACCGCGCGGCAGGGGCCGGCATCATCCTCGCGGACACGAAGTTCGAGTTCGGGACCCTGCCGGACGGCGAGCTGATACTGATCGACGAGGCGATGACGCCCGACTCGAGCCGCTTCTGGGACGCCACGACATACGAGCCCGGTCGCGCGCAGGCGAGCTACGACAAGCAGTTCGTGCGCGACTGGCTCGAGGCGCAGCCCTGGGACAAGACCTGCCCGGGCCCCGCGCTCCCACCGGACGTCGTCGCGGGGACGCGGGCGCGCTACGTCGAGGCGTTCGAGCGGATCACGGGCGCGAGCTTCGACCGCTACCTGGCCGAGGACGTGCTCGCGCCGGAGGGTCGCTGATGGCGAGCTTCCGGTACGCCGTCTCGGTCATGCCCAAGCCCGGCATCCTGGATCCGCAGGGTCGGGCGGTGGAGCAGTCGTTGCCGCACCTCGGCGTCGACTCGGTCCACGCCGTGCGGGTCGGGCGGCGGGTGGAGCTGACGGTCGAGGCGGACAGCGAGCCCGACGCCCGGGCGATCGCCGATCGACTGGCAGGCGAGCTGTTCGCGAACCCGCTGATCGAGACCTGGTGGGTCGAGGGGGTCGCGGGGGCGAGTTCGATCCGGAGCTCGGGCGCGCCCGGCGGCGGGCGGTCGGCGCCCGAAGCGTCGGTCCCCGCGGCGGAGTCGGTCCCCGCGGCGGAGTCGGTCCCCGCGCCGGGTGGTTCCGCCGCCGGGGGGCGCTCCCGGTGAGGGTCGGGATCGTCGTGTTCCCCGGTTCCAACTGCGACCGCGACGCGCTGCACGCCGCGCGGCTGGCGGGTGCCGAGGCGATGCCGCTCTGGCACGAGACGCCCGATCTACAGGGCGCCGACCTGGTGATCCTGCCCGGCGGCTTCGCGTACGGCGACTACCTCCGGGCCGGCGTCCTGGCGCGGTTCAGCCCGATCATGGCGGCGGTCCGGGACCACGCGGCCCGGGGCGGCCTGGTGCTCGGCATCTGCAACGGGTTCCAGGTGCTCGCCGAGGCGGGGCTGGTGCCCGGCGCGCTGCTCCGGAACGCGTCGCTCCGCTTCGAGCACCGCTGGGTCCGTCTCTCCGTGGAGCGCCGCGACACGCCGTTCACGCGCGCCGTGCCGGAGGGCATGTTGCTCCGGATGCCCGTCGCGCACGGGGAGGGCTGCTACTACCTGCCCGACGACGAACTCGACCGGATCGAGGCGTCCGGCCAGGTGCTGTTCCGCTACGCCGGGTCGGAAGGGAACCCGAACGGCTCGCTGCACGACATCGCGGGCGTCGTGGACGCTGGGGGCCGTGTCTGCGGGCTGATGCCGCATCCCGAGCGCGCGGCGGAGGCGCTCCTTGGCTCGGACGACGGCCTGCTCCTGCTGCGGTCGCTCGTCGAGAGCGCCGCGGACAGGGTTCCGGCATGAGCGCCACGGACACGCCGGGCGCGGCCCCCACGGCACCCGTGCCGCTCCACCGGCAGCTCGGCGTGACCGACTTCGAGCTCGACGCGATCCGGGCGAAGCTCGGCCGCGACCCGAACGACCTCGAGCTCGCGATGTTCAGCGTGATGTGGAGCGAGCACTGCTCGTACAAGAGCTCGAAGTCGCTCCTGCGCACGCTTCCCACCGCCGGATCGGACGTGGTCGCCGGGCCGGGCGAGAACGCCGGCGTCGTATCGATCGGGGACGGGCTTGCGGTCGCCTTCAAGCTCGAGTCGCACAACCATCCCAGCGCGGTCGAGCCCTACCAGGGCGCCGCAACCGGGGTGGGCGGGATCCTGCGCGACATCTTCACCATGGGCGCCCGGCCCATCGCGGTGC
>JAJYJR010000742.1 GCA_021789355.1 Chloroflexota bacterium
TTCCGATCTGCCGGACCGCGGACCTGCACGAGTTCCAGATCACCCCGCAGGGCACCGCGCTCTTCTTCGCCGACGTGATCGTCGATGGCAGCCAGAAGCTCGCCGGTGGCAGCCCGCTCCCGTGGCCGGTCCTGGACTGCGCGATCCAGGAGGTCGACATCGCGACGGGCGCCCTGCTCTGGGACTGGCACGCGATCGACCATATCGCGCTCGACGAGTCCCTCGCCGGCGCCCCGAAGACGGCCGGGTCGGCCTACGACTACGTGCACACCAACGCCATCCAGCTGCAGCCCGACGGCAGCCTCCTGGTGTCGGCCCGTAACACCTCGACGATCTACCGGATCGACCGGCCCAGCGGGACGATCGCCTGGCGCCTCGGTGGCCAGCGCAACGACTTCCGAATTGGCCCCGGCGCGTCCTTCGGCTGGCAGCACGACGCACGCGTCCAGGCCGACGGGACATTGACCGTCTTCGACGACGAGGCGCCCCCCGTCCCCGCCCGGGCGCTCGTGCTGCGCCTCGACGAGACGGCGATGACCGCCGACCTCGTGCGCGCGTACACGCGGCCCCGGCCCGACCTGGTCGCCAGCCAGGGCAACGTCCAGCTGCTTGCCAACGGCAACCTCTTCGTGGGCTGGGGGAGCACGCCGTACTGCAGCGAGTTCTCCCCGGATGGCCGCCTCCTCTTCGATGCCGCGTTCCCGGCCGCGGTCCAGTCGTACCGCGATTTCCGCTGCGAGTGGCTCGGAGAGCCGGCCGACAGCCCCGCGGTCGCGGTGGACCCGGCGGGCGGGTCGCTCACCGTCTACGCGAGCTGGAACGGCGCGACCGAGGTGGTGCGCTGGGACGTGCTGGCCGGCGAGCGCGCCGATTCCCTTGCCATCGCCGCATCCGCCCTTCGATCGGGCTTCGAGACCATCATCAGGCTCTCCTCCCCTGCATCCCTGGTCGCCGTGCGGGCCTCCGACGCGTCGGGCCGTGTGCTGGGCACGTCGTCCGTGGTTGCCACCGGCGGCAGTCCATCCCCGTCCGCCGCAGCGTGACGGTGCGCGGGCGGGCGCCGTTCGCGGTCCGGGTCCGGGACCGGGCGCCAGCCGCCGCGAGGCAGCCACCGGCGGGACATGGCACCATCGCCGGGACATGCACCCGCAGCCGCCGGCCGCTCTCCTGGAATCCGAATACGCATGACCGTCCCCGGCGCTGCAGCTCTCGGACGCCAGAGGCACGACCCCTTCGGACCCCTCCTGTGGCCGCTGGCGCTTCTCCTGGTCGCGATCGGCGCGCTGCTCCTCGCCGCCCTGGTCGTGGAACTCGCGACACCCATGGCGGCCGGCACCCACCACGACTTCCTGGCCTTCTACGCCGCCGGGAAGCTCGTGCTCGACGGCAATCCCGGCGGCCTCTACGACGCCGGCGCGATCACGTCGATCCAGCGGACGATCATCCCGTCGCCGGTCGGGGCAAACGGCTACATGCCGTTCATCAACCCGCCCTTTGCCGCCGTCGCCTTCGCCCCGCTGGCCGCGCTGCCGGCCCAGGCGGCGCGCGCCGCCTGGGCACTGTTCAGCCTGGCGATGCTGGCCGCCGCCGGTGCCTGGATCGCACGCCCGCTGCCCGCACGCGAGCGCGTGGCCGGCGCGCTGCTCCTGGCGCTGAGCTTCCCCGCCTACCACTCGCTGGCCGAGGGGCAGTGGTCGGCCGCCATGCTGCTCGGGGGTCTCGCCGCGCTCCAGGCGGCCCGTCGGGGCTCGTGGCGGCTGGCGGGGCTTGCGCTGGCAACGTGGTGGCTCAAGCCGCAGCTGATCGCGCTGCCCCTCCTCGCACTCGCGCTGGACCGGCGCTGGGCTGCCGTCGCCTGGTCGGTCGTCGGCGGCGCCGCGCTCACGCTGGCGAGCCTGCCATTCGTAGGGGTCGGCACCTACGTCACGTACGTGGGGTACCTGGTCCAGGTCGGCGTCAGCCACTTCAACGGCGCCGGCGCCGTGGCACGCTCCGTCTGGCAGGGCGACCTGTCGACCGCCGAGGGGCTGAACGGGCTGCTCGTCGGGTTCCTGGGCCAGGGCGCCGTCGTCTCGATGGACGTGCTGTGGGCCGTGCTGGCCGCCGGGCTCGTGGCGCTGTGGCTGGTTGCCTGTCGCTTCCAGCGCCCCGGGTTCGAGTCCGAGGGTGGCCGGCGGATGCTCGCGGCCGGGATCGGCATCGTCCTGCTGGTGGATCCGAACCTGTTCGTGCAGGACTGCGTGCTCGTCTTCCTCCTGCTGCCGGCGATCTGGCCGCTCCCGGGCACGGGTTTCTGGCGTGCCTCGGTGGCGGTCGCTGCCATGTCGGCAGTGACCCTGCTCGACCAGCCCCTCGCCTCACATCTGTTCACCGTGGTGCTGCTGGCGGTCGTGGTGCTGCTGTGTGCCGCGTCGATGAGGGCGGGAGCCGGGCGGTCCGTTCGGTCCCGGCGCGCGGTCGCCGCGTAGGCGGCGCCGCGACGGTGTTGCGCGGGGACGTCCTCCCGGGAGGCGCGTCGAACCCGCTCTTGCCGCCACGATCGGGCCCCACGCCCTCGGGACGCGTGGACAAGGAGAAGGGCCGTTCTCATCCACCGATTGCGAACATCTCCGGCCGCGGCGCGTGCACCCGCTCCGCCGTACGCAGCTCGGAGTACCGGTCGGCGCGCGCGCGCCAGATGGACGTGACCGACGACCTGAGAACCGCCTCATCGGCTCCGCTTCTGAGCAACTGGCGCAGATCGTGGCCGCGAGTCGCGAACAGGCACCTGTACAGGTGACCGTCCGCCGAGAGCCGGGCCCGCGTGCAGCCCCGGCAGAACGGCCGGCTGACAGAGGCCACGAAGCCGACCTCACCGGCGCCGTCGCGGTACCGCCAGCGGGTCGCGACCTCACCGGGATAGGCCGGCGGCAGCGGCTCCAGCGGGAAGGCAGCGTCAAGTGCGGCCACCATTTCGGCGACCGGAACTGCCTGCTCGACGCGCCAACCGTTGGTGCGTCCTGCATCCATGTACTCGATGAAGCGAAGGACAAGGCCTTGATCTCGAGCGAAACGGGCCAGTGGTAACACGCTCGCCTCGTTCACTCCCCGCTTCACCACGGAGTTGAGCTTGACGGGCGCAAGTCCCGCGGCGCGGGCGGCGGTGATCCCGTCCAGCACCCGGGCAACCGGGAAGCTCACGCCGTTCATCGCCCCGAAGACCGCGTCGTCCAGCGAGTCCAGGCTCACGGTGACGCGTCGCAACCCGGCAGCGGCGAGCGGCCGGGCGAGGGACGGGAGCAACGCCCCGTTGGTGGTCATGGTCAGGTCGGCGATCCCCGGGACAGCGGCGAGGCGCCGTACCAGCACGGGCAGGTCGCGTCTCACCAGCGGTTCGCCGCCCGTGAGCCGGACCTTGCG
>JAJYJR010000743.1 GCA_021789355.1 Chloroflexota bacterium
GGCTGTCAACCGCCCGCCTGTCCCCCCAGCGCGAGCACCGTTTGCATGATCGCCTGGATCGTCTCGGGGTTCTGCAGCACGCTGTTGTGGTCCGCGTCGGGAATCATCGTCAGCGTGGCGTTGTAGCCGGCCGCCTGGAGCGCCTGCTCGAACGTCTGCGCCTCGATCGGCCGGACGTTCATGTCGTTGGCGCCCTGGATCAGGTGGACCACCAGCCCGGGGTTGCTGTGGGCCTGCACGAGCGCGAAGGGGTTGCCCGCGGCCCAGTCGGACGCGAGGCTGGCGGCGGACCCGCCCGCGGTGTTGCCACCTGCGGTGCTCCCGCCCGCGGTGTTGCCACCTGCGGCGCCCGTCGCCCCGGCCGACCCCATCGGCACCGGTGATGCGGCGTTCCCCGGTGCGCCTGCCGCGGCGCTCGGCTCCGGTCCCCCGAAGAACGCGTCCAGGAAGCCGGGCGTGATCCCGCTCTGCGAGTAGATGCCCGCGATCCCGATGAACGCGTCCGGCTTTGTGGAGCCAGATGTCGTCACGCACGCACCGGGAGCCGGTGTGAAGGGGTCGGGCGAGAGCGCCTCGGTCGAGGCGAAGAACCCGCCCAGCGAGTGGGCCACCAGCGTCACCTTCGACGGATCGCCGCCGTACTGCGCTGCGTGCGCCCGTGCGTACCGGATCGCGCATCCGATGTCCTCGTACGGCAGCGGGAACGTGCCGCCGAACTGCGCGCCCTCACGGTAGTCGGCCACGAAGACCACCGCGCCCTGGCTGGACAGGAGGGAGGCGAAGTCGCCCAGGCCGTGACGGATCCCAGGCGCCTCCGGTCCTCCGGGGACCGCGACCAGCACCGGCCACGGTCCGCTCCGTGCCGGCCCGCTGGCGGACGGCGCGGGCGTGGCGCTGGTCGCGCGCGGGTAGTACACGTCCAGGTCGAGCGTGCATGGCCCCAGGGTGCCGCACGAGAGCTGCGACGTGAACGCCGCCGTGGCCCCGCTGATCGGCAGGCGACTGCACTGCGGGTCGAACGGCGCGCACGTGGCGGGCGGACCGGGCGGGACCGGGGGCACGGGTGGGCCGGGGCTGATCCCGGGTGACGCCGGCGCGGAAGGCACGGTCGGGGTGATCGACGGCGACACGATGGCGACCGGGGCGCTGGCGGACGGGACGGCCGGCGACGGCGACGGCGACGGTGCGGTTGCGACGAGCACCACCGCGACGACGAGGACGCCGATGCCGACGACGGCGGCGACGATGGCGGCGAGGCGCGTGCGTGGGGTCAGGGGACGAGGCATCAGGGGGCGTGGGGTCATGGACGGCTCCGCGGTGGGGACGCGGACAAGGGTAGGTCGGATCCGTGCCGGTTGTCGACCGCGCCGGGGAGTGCGGGTGGGTGGTGGACCGCCACGCGATCCGGTACGAGGCGACGCCTCGGGGTGAGGATCAGGCGGGCGCGGGTCTTCCAGGCCGTGGCCCAGGGTGAGGATCAGGCCGGCGCGGGCCTCTCAGGCCGTGGCCTCCTGCCTCGGCCTCCCGGTTCGTGGCCTCCGGTTCTGACCAACGCTCGCCGGGTGAACGCCGGACGATCGAAGCGCGCTCCAGCTTCGCGTATCGCCATCGTCTCGCCCGCCCTGCCCGCCTCAGCATGCCGAATCCACGCTCGCGCCGAGCCGGAACCGCGCCCGCTGCCCACCCAATCGGCCGCTCCGGGCCCCGCAGACGACCTCGGCGGTCGCCCCGCGTTCCCCGGGCGAACATTGGTCAACGCCGCACCCGGGGACGGGTCCGCGTGCGTGCCCGGGAGCATGGGCGGGGCAGGCGCTCGGGACCGCAAGCCCGCGTGCGCTCGGGAGCGCGAACCCGCGCGCGCTCGGGACCGCAAGCGTGCGTGCGTGCCTGCGAGCAGCAGCCCTCGACGCCCCTGCAGAGCACCGGCCCACGCCGCGCCCGGCCCGACACCGCGCGGCACCCCACCATCCCTCGGCTCGGTTGCCAGCCGAGGCACCCGCCCGTTTTCAGATCGGCTTCAGTCGGACCGCGGACAGTATCAGCGCCCTGGCGGTGGGATCTGGGGGCGGGCCACGCCCGTTCCCGGGTAGCGGCGGCCGCTGAGCCACAGCCACGCCTGTCTCCGGGGAGCGGCGGCATCGCAGAGGGCGGCGGCGGCGTCGGAACGGGAAGAGAACGGGCAATGGGAACTTCGTCAGGGAGTGCCGCGTCGATCGGAGAGGGTGGTCAACCGGGGCCCTGGTATGGCAGACTCAGCGTGTCATGACGCGCCGACACACGCGTCGGCCAGCCTGCTCATGCCCGGCGGTCGGTCCTCAGGGTTCATCGGGTCGACGGTCGGGCCGCGTGGAGGACGCGTGACAGAGAGTGTCTGGAGCGAGCAGGAGCTCGTCCGGCGCTGCAAAGAGGGATCGGAGGCAGCGTACGCCGAGCTGGTTCGCCAGCACCGGCAGCGCCTGCTCAACCTCGCGTTCCGCCTGACCAACAGCCGCGAAACGGCCGAGGACGTGGTCCAGGAGACGTTCCTGGCTGCGTTCCGGTCCATGGAGCGTTTCACGCCGCGGCCGTCGCTCGCTCCCTGGATCACCACCATCTGCGTCCGCCTGGCGGGCCGGGCCGCGGAGAAGCGCTCGAACGCGCGCGTCGCGTCGCTCGACCAGCTGACCGAGTCCGATCCGCCGATGGCCCTCTCCGCGCTCTTCGGCACCGCGGACGGCGACCGGCACGACCCCCACGCCGCGGCCGAGGCTGCCGAGCTGCGGCGGGCCCTGACCGATGCCATCGCTGCGCTCCCATACAGGCAGCGGGTGGCGGTGGTGCTGCGCTTCGTGTCGGGCCTGGACTACGCGGACGCGGCGCAGGCGATGGACGTCCCGCTCAACACGTACAAGAGCCACCTGCTCCGCGGCACGCGCCAGCTGCGCGATGTGCTGATGCCGCTCATGCGACGGGGCGAGGAGCCGATCGAGCCGACCGGGACGGGCCCGGGCGCCCGCGACGACGAGCGCACGGCCGACGGGAGCCGGCCTTCCGAGCGCTCGATCGGCCGGGCGATCCCGGTGATCGACGAGCTGCCAGCGGCTGAGGAGATCGCGGTGGCCGCGCCCGTGACCACGGCACCGGTGGTGGCCCCGGCATCGGCAACCGCGGCCGCGCCGGTATCGGTCCGCCCGACCCGCGCCATCCGGTCCGTCTGATCAGCACGGACCCCAGCTTCTCGCGCAATCAGCGGCGTGGGGAGCCATCCTCCTGGCTGACCAGGTAGCGGCCGGCGCGCAGCGGCACCAGGGCCGGAAGATCGGCGCGCAGCCGCTCCGCGCGGCGCGTCTCGATCCATCTCGGCCGCGCCGGAATGGGAAACGGAGAGCTCCACGTGTCGGGCCCGAAGAGATGGCG
>JAJYJR010000744.1 GCA_021789355.1 Chloroflexota bacterium
CTCATCGGGCGTGCCGGCTCATCGCCGGGGCTGGCTCATTGCCGGCGACCGCGGACTCCCGGGGCCGGCCTCATCGCCCGGGGGCGGCGCGGGCATCATGGCGGACCCGTCCTTCGTGTCCACGGGCGGTGCGGCCCTCATCGCGGGCCGTCCACCCCGCGGGGCTGCGGCAGCACGCCGCGCGCCGCATCGTCGGCCGCCAGCTGTGTCGCCGCCATCAGCGAGTCGACGGTCCCGGCGTCGGTCCAGCGTCCCCCGTAGCGCCGCCAGAAGATCCCGCCGTGCGCGAGGTAGTGGTTCAGCACGTCGGTGATCTCGAACTCGCCGCGCGCCGAGGGCACCAGCTGCTCGATCACGTCGAACACGTCGGGCCGCAGGAAGTACACGCCGATCGGGATGAAGTGCGACTTCGGGTGCTCGGGCTTCTCCTCGAAGCCCACCAGCACGTCGTCATCGCGGGTGCCGTCGGCCGCGGAGCCGTCCGGTCGCCGGAACTCGGCCACCCCGAAGCGGCGGGGGTCGGGCACCTCGTAGAGCAGGGTGCCGGCGCCGAAGTCGCTCGCCTCGAACGCCTCCGCCACGTTCTCGAGCGGCTCACCCAGCAGCACGTTGTCGCCGAGGACCGTGCAGAAGGGGTCGTCGCCCACGAAGCGCCGGGCCAGCCCGATCGCGTGGGCGATGCCCAGGGCACCGCGCTGGAAGCGGTAGGTCAGGTCGAGCCCGAACGCGTTCCCGTCGGCCAGCAGCTCCACGATGTCGCCGACGCTCTTGCCGCCCACGATCACCAGGACGTCGCGGATGCCCATGCCGGCCAGGGTCTCGATGGGGTAGTCGATCATGGGGCGGTCGAAGACGGGCAGCAGGTGCTTGTTGGTGACGAGCGTGAGGGGGTACAGGCGCGTCGCCGTCCCGCCTGCCAGCACGAGGCCCTTCATCGAGAGGGAAGCGTAGCAGGTGCCGGATGGGGGGCTGGGGCGGCCACCCGGCGGTATCGCGCTCTGACAACCGCCGCAGGCTTGATGGCGACGGCCACCCGGCCCGAGCGGTGTCCTACTTGATGAGCTGCACGCCCATGGCTGCCGGGCCGTTCGAGCTGCTTCCCGACACCACCTGGCCTGACTCGATCCGCTTGACGAACCACCCCTTGAGACACCCCGTCGAGCCGTTCCCGCCGACAGCGGGAGCGCCCGGTGTCGAGTTGCAGGCGGGGAAGTTGTTGCCCTGGATGTAGGCGTGGTCCAGCAGAAAGCCGGTGAACTGCGGGATGTGGTACCAGGTGTTGTTCCCGACGCCCGGCGTCGTGCACGCGGTCAGGTCCGTGCTGGACGGCTGCGTCTTGCAGGTCCCATCGAACATGGGAAGCAGGATGATCTGCCCGTCGTAGGCATTCATGGCCGTGTCCACGCTGTTTGCATCGCCCGTCTTGGCCTGCAACCATAGAGGGAGGGTGAAGGTCTGCGTGGACGGCGTCGTGATCTGACCGGCGAGTGTGGAGCTTCCTCCGAGGTCAAGCCACCCGACGGAGCCCGGGCCGGTCTTGCACAATGGGACGATCGCCTCGTCGGAAACATCGGCGTTCGCCTGATCCACGATCGGCCAGGGAGTCTGACCCGGGACTAGGTTACTCGACCCGCTGCACGTGGACATGGCCACGGGGAACGTGACCGGCAGCACTGGCGTTCCGGAGATTCCCGCAAGCACGCCGGCCACGGCCGTCGCGCTGGCGGAGGTGGTGATGTGGGTGAGGCCGATCACGCCCGCGAAGTAGGTGTTGAACGTCCGATCTCCCTGCGTCTGGACCCCTGCCGCGCCCGTCGGCATCCCGCCGCCCCCGACGACGGCCGCGTCGGTCGGGTCCGTGGTCGTGGCGCCCCCGCTCGTGAGCAGGTTGCCATTGACGTCCGTGTAGTACGCCTGCAGGGAGCTGAGGTTGTTCTGCGCACTGCTTGCGGCGGCGCTGACGGCCGCGTTTACCGCCGCGTCCCACTGGGCATTCGTCCACGGGTTGGTACCGGACAGCTGCTGGACACCGGACAGCTGCTGGACGAGCACTACCGCCCCCGCCTCCGCGGCGGAGTCCGCACCGTTCTGCGTCGCTCGCTGCTGCGCCCAGGCGTTGCCGCCGTCGACCACGATGGCAGCCATGGCGAGCAGCCCGACCATACCCAGCACCACGAGGACCAGCACCTGGCCGTGGTCGCCGCGCGCGCGTCCGGCCGGAGCTGGACGGTGGCTCGAGGCGAGCACCGCGGAACCTTGGGTCAGCAAGCGGTGATTCAGCAGCGCATTTGGGACTCGCTGCGCATTCATGGGTAGACCCTTTCGATGGGCAGAGAGGACGTCGAGGACAGCGTGATCGGCCCAAGCACGGTCGTGATGAGCGGCGTCAGGGGCTGGAACTGGTAGGTGACGGTAGTCGTGACGACGCAGCCAAGGGACGGAGGGGTGCAGCTGTAGTTCGGGGCGGGCACATTGGCCGCCGTGAGCCCCAGCCATGCGATCCGTGGATCGCCGGTCACCGCGGTCTGGATCGCCGTCACGTTCTGGTCGACAATGGCCACCCGAGCCGCGGTCCGGGCGGCCTCAGAGACGGTGCCGTAGGCGGAGATCGCCCGGCCCATGTCGATGATGCCCAGCATGATGGCAATCAGCAGGGGAATGACCAGGGCGAACTCCACGAGCGCCTGACCTCGGGAGCGACGGCGGACCTGCGGTGATCTCATCGCTCAGGGCGCCGTGACGGTTAGCGCAATTGCGCATGTCGAATCGACGGTGCCGCCGGAGACCGATTGCCACGTGATGACGGGATTGCCATTGCCCACCGTGCCGCTGGTCTGGATCTGTGAAGTGAACCCGGCCGCCTGCCACGCGGATTGAGCCTGATTGAGCTGCACCTGATTCCCGGAGAAATTCGGCACCACGCAGCCAACCGTGATGTAACCGGTCTTCGTGACGGTTGCCGAGCTGGTCCCGTTACTGACCGTCAATGTCACCGTGTAGGTTCCGCCGACCGTGTACGTATGCGAAGGGTTCTGTGCGGTACTGGTGTTCTTGTTGGTGCCGCTTGCATTCGGGTCACCGAAGTTCCAGCTCCAACTCGTCGGACCACCCTGCGACTGGTCCGTGAAGGCCACCGCCATAGGTTCTTTGCCGTTGGTCGGGGTGCCCGAGAATGCCGCGACCAGCCCCGTGACCGTCACCGTCACGGGCGTGGCAACGCTCTCGCCACACACGTTCGAGGCGGTCATGGCGACGAGATACGTGCCAGCCGAGGCGAAGGTGTGCGATGGACTCTGGGTTGTCGACGTCTGGCCATCCCCGAAGTCCCAGCTCCAACCGGTGGGACTGCCGGTCGAGGCGTCCGTGAACTGCACGTTCAACGGGGCCGGGCCCG
>JAJYJR010000745.1 GCA_021789355.1 Chloroflexota bacterium
AGTCGGCGAGCGACGGGTCCCGGTCGGCCGTCTCCCAGTACAGCATCGTCTCGTACAGTCTTCGTCCCAGCAGGTGGACGCCGGCGTGTCGCACCTCGTCCGTGGCCAAACGAAAGACGTCCTCCTCGCCGGGGGCCGTCCAGCCGAAGTCGCCGTCCGGACCGGCGATGTAGCCGTCGAGCGAGATGCCCATCGAACAGGTCACGCTGCGCATCGCACGTCCTCCCCAGTCGCGGGTTCGACTGTACGACGGCCGGATCCCGCAGGAGGTATCGCGGCTCGCGGGATCCCCGCTCGAATCGACTTGGTCAGGCGCCTACTGCGAGTTCTGCCCCCTGTCGGGTAGACCGCGATGTCGCCGTCGTAGACGTCGAACTTGTAGGTGCAGAGGTTCCAGTCGCTCGGCTGCGTGATCGGGTTGCCGCAGAACGTGTCCGGCTGCCCGATCGAGGCACCGTCGGTGACAATGATGTGGTAGGGACCGCACGGCGTGGTCTGGTTGGTGACCGGGAAGCCGCATTCCTTACCACTGAGCGGACGGCAAGGGAAAGAGGACCCGGCCGGCAGAAGGAGCGACCAGCCGGGTCCGAACGCCTCTAGCAGTCCTCGATCACGACGACGAAGGTGACGTCCTCGCTGTAGTCGTACGCAGGGAAGCTGTCCTGCACGCGGAACCAGTACTCGCCGGGGGCGAGCCGGCCATACACCGGCACGCCGACCGACTCCCACCAGGTCGGGACGCCACCCCACCAGACGCCCTGCTGGTCGACCGCGTGCTTGACCGGGGTCTGCTGGATGGCGAGCGGGGTCAACAGCCCGCCGGCCGGTCCGAAGGACATCGCGTAGGTGCTGCCGGCGAAGCCCGGCTTCCCCAGCACGTTGTCCCACCAGATCACCCAGATCCCGAACAGGTCGCTCGAGCAGTGCGTCTGGGGCTGCTCGGCCGTGCCGTAGAACCCGATCCGAGCGGCGCCTCCTCCGAGCGAGCCTTCGCGGTCGATGCCGACGCTCGCCGCGTGGTACCAGCCCTGGGCCCCGCGCACCCACGTCGCGTAGGAGGCCCCACTGCCGCCGGTGAAGTAGCTGTTGAACGAGGCCTGCAGCACGGCCTGCGGTGAGGCCGCCGCCGACACCGATGAGGCAGACAGCGATGCGACGAACGCCGCCGCGGCGAAGGCCCCGACCAGGCGTCGGATGGCCATTCCACACCTCCACAAACGCCGTCGCGGGTCGGTCTCGCCAGTGGCTCGGCGCGGTCTCGGCGGCCAGAGCACAGGCCGCGCATCATCGCCCCCGCGTTGCGGCGTGCAGTGTCGAGCGTCGGCGTTCCCCGTGCGTTCCGCGGGTCAGGCCGGATGCCGCCTTAGGCCGAGTCAGCCAGCAGCGACGCTCCGGTCACGTCCGGGCATCCGGCGTGACGGGCTCTGCCTGCGGCGTGGCGAGCGATGCCTCCCAGCGCTCCATGGCCTGGCGGAGGGGCGCGTCCATGACCTCCCAGAGGGTCACGTGGGCGTCCTCCCAGTGTGGGTCGTTGCCGTTGTTGAGGGGTCCACGGCCGACCGTGTCGGGTTGCGCATTCCAGGCGTACAGGCTCGCGGCATCCTGCCACTCGGTGACGAAGAGGACGACCTGCCACCCGTCGGGCTCGACGCGGCGCGCGACGCGCACGTAGCACAGACCGGGGAGGGTCTTCGCCCACGCGGTCACCTGGTCGGGCTGATCGAGGAAGGCCGCCTCGCGGCCCGCGCGGACTCGCAGCGACAATAGGCCGCCACCCCCGGGGCTGCCACCCCGAGGCTTGCCGCGGCGAGCAGCGCGGTCAACAACCCCACTCGCACCAATCGAACCGTGCACATGGCGCGCCCCCCTTGACCGTCGAGGCCGGTCTCGCCACTGGCACTGCGCGACGGTCGAGGCGACGGTGTGGGGACGCCGCGCAGGAGAGGCCTTGAGGCCCCACGCCTCCTCGCGTGGCGCGCATGATCGCCAACCCCGCTGGCTGTTGCAAGCGGCTTGTCCACAAATACCGGTGCCGCGGAGCAACACTGGCGGAAGCGCCCGGCGATCGTCGTGACCGCCGGGCGCCCCTCGCGATGAGTGGGCCAGCGTCCCGGCTGGCCCCCTCCCGGGAATCGACCTGGAGCTGCCGGCTACGCGGGCTGGAGAGCTTCAGCCTCCGTGAGCGCACCGAGGTTCTCAGCCGACTGCTGCATCTGGCGTTCGATGTAGCGCTGCAGGAAGAGCCGGTCGGCGAAGGCGCCGATGAGCCCCTTCGGCGGGTCGATCTCCTGCTCCCACTCCCAGTCGCAGCCGCCATCGGGTGTCGGGGTGTAGCGCGAGATGGAGGTGTACGACATGCCGCCGCCGACCTCGTGGCCGACGTTCTTCCAGAGGTGCGGCTCGTCGCTTTCCACCACCTCCACGTGCACCTCGTGCACGCGGTCGGGACCCTTCAGCATCAGCGTCGCCGTCGTGCCCAGTTGCCCCGGCGTGGCGATGACGTCCCTGGTCTCGACCACGCCGGTATGCCACTGCGGCAGGCGCTTGAGGTCGGTCGCGATGTTCCAGTGCCTCTGCGCAGGCAGCGGCGAGTGCCCACTGACGAACACATGGGCCATGGCCATTTCCCCCCTCCGCGCGGGTCGGTCTCGCCAGTGGCTCGGCGCGGTCGTGGCGGCCTGGAACCTGGCCGCGCGTCAACGCCCCCCGCGTACGACGTCAGTGTCGAAGGTCCGCGTTCCTCCAGCGTTCCTCGAGGACACGCGCTGCGCAGCTCCCGCCGGCTCACAGTTCGAGGGTGAGGTGGATGTCCTCGGGCTCCAGCTCGAACAGCTCGGGGATCGGTTCGTCGGTCGGCTGGAAGCCGCGGCTCAGGTAGCAGCCCACGGCCGACTCCGACGGGGTGGCCGACACGTACAGCCGGCGTGCCCCGCCCTCGCGTGCCAGGCGCTCGATGCCCGCCACGAGCGCGGAGGCGACGCCCCGCCGGCGATGGGCGCGATCGACGAACAGCGCCTCCAGCTGGTCGGTACCCGGCCGTACTCCGCGACGCAGCGTCGCGATGCCGATCAGCCGATCCGCCTCCCACGCACTGAGCGCCGCACCATGGTCCGGGAGGAAGGCCCGCCAGCGCCCCTCGAACCCGCCCCAGCCCTCCGCCGAGCGAGGCGGGCGGCTCCAGGTCTCGGGTCGCGCCGTGATCTGCCGGCCCGCCTGCACCAGCACCGTCGTGCCGTCCTCGGTGACGTCGATCTCCTGCGCGCGCCGCAGTTCCGCAAGGTCGAGGGGCCGGATCTCCATGCCGGGCATTGTGGCAGCCGCGGTAGGCCCGCACGCCGCGGGCGAGCCGTGCCGGCGGCCCGGGACAACCGAAGGCGGCGCTACTCCCC
>JAJYJR010000746.1 GCA_021789355.1 Chloroflexota bacterium
CGTACAGGCCCGAATGTTCGAGCAGCGCGCCGCAGCGTTCTCGGACGGCGGCGCCGTCGGTTCGGGTGTCGTGCCCGAGGACGGTGGCCGTGCCGCGGCTGGGTTCGAGCAGGCCGAGCAGGAGCCGGATCGTCGTCGTCTTGCCCGATCCATTCGGCCCCAGGAAGCCGAAGATGGCACCAACTGGGACCTCGAGCGAGACGCTGTCCACCGCCCGCAGCGACCCGAAGTCGCGGCTCAGGCCCGCGGTCCGGATCGCGCAATCAGCCTCGCTCAACGTCGAGCCCCTTTTGCGCGGAGCTCGCCGGACCTTCGGGGAGCTCGTCTGCGGTCCGCCGGAGCGCGTCGCGATATGTCCGGTAGGCGGCCAGGCCACCGTCGGTCAAGCGGCACACTGTCCGGGGCACCCTGCCGTGAAACGTCTTCTCGATCTCGAGATAACCGGCGGCCTCGAGCCGGACGAGGTGCGCGCCGAGATTGCCCTTGGTCAGGCCGGTCTCGCGGACCAGGTAGACGAAGTCGGCCTCCGCCACCGTCGCAAGCACGGTCACGATCATGAGCCGGGCCGGCTCGTGGATCAGCCGATCAAGCGCCGCGATCGCCGCAGCGCGACTGGCGCCGGCCGCGCTGTCGGTGGTCAACGGAGGTCCTCGCGTTCGTCTGCCGGGCCGAACTGCCCGAGGTACGAGCGCAGCGTCCAGGCGCCCGAAAGCAAGGACGCGATTCCGGTGGCCCCGAACACGAGTGCGCTGCCGCTGACCTCGGTTGCCCCGAGGACCTCCGCCGCGACCCCGGCGACCAGCGCCACGGCCGCGAGCAAGTAGAAGCGTCTGAGGCCGAACCGGTACGCGGGCACGAGCAGGACGGCCGCCAGGGTGAGACTCTGCAGGGCCAGGACCCGACCCGGGGTCGCGGCCGAAGCGCCGAGGGAGACGGCCGTGCCGCCCACGATCACGAGCACAGCCAGGATGGTCCGGTTACTCGACGAGTTGCGACGGTAAGCCACGTAGCCGGTGCGGGGGTAGGTGAGCCGTTCCTTGCTCGTCTTGATTGCGCGCCGCACCGCGAGTGTTCCGAGGAACACCAGGAGCGTCAGCGTTGCGACCGCGGCGACCCTGACGGCTCCGGCGCTGGCCGAAGCCTCCAGCGCGAGGATGAGGCCCATGGCCCCGAAGAGCACCCCCAGCCCGATTTCGGCGAACCCGTCCTCGTACCAGTAGCGGCGCGCCCTCCGCTCGATCACCGTCTCGTCGTTCATGTTGTGGCCCAAGTCTTTCCCTTCGCGTGTCGCTCGACGTTCGCAGATCAGTCTGCATCACAGACCAGATTGTGTCAAGAAGGAGCAGGCCGAGGGCAATCGGGCCGTGTTCACCCGAGCGGATCGAACCGAAGACTGCGACTGGACGGCCGCATGGCCGGCACGTGCACGATGGGAAGACGCAAGACTGGTCGGGGCGAGAGGCATTGCCCCGCGACCAGCGACCTTCCGATCACGATGCGGCTGGCCGAGCCTCCGGAACCCTTCGATTGGCTGCGGAGCGCATGACGCACCTGCCGTCGCAGGCCAGCTGACCGAGCAGCTGACCTACCGCGCGGGGCGGAGGAGTCGCTCGTCGTCGGACGGCTCTAGTCGACCTCAGATCGTGAAGATCCCGCTGCCCTCTGGAGGCCGTCAAGGACCAAGTCGAGCCCGTACTGGAACTCGTCCGCGTAGTCGTACCCAGGCCGCATCCCTGAGATGTAGGCGACAAGGTTGGGGTACGCGTCGACGGGGAACCCCTGGAGCGTGACCCGGCCCAGCTCCGCGACCTCCTCGGAGGGATGGAACGGGAGGTTCATCGCAAACAGGGCGAAGCCGTAGATGTAGCTGTCCAGGAGCGAGTACGCATGCGCGATCATCGGCATGTCGAGGCCTGCCGATCGCAGACTGCCAATCACCGCGTCGTGGTGGCGCAGGTTCGCCGGACCTGGGGTCCGCCGCGACTCCATCAGGCCAAGCGCCCATCGGTGGCGCAGCAACGTTTCGCGGAGCGACTGCGCCCGTCGGCGCATCGCGGTCTTCCAGTCGGCCCCGGCAGCAGGTAGATCGATCTCGCCGAAGACGAGGTCGACCATCCCGTCGATCACCTCGTCCTTGTTGGCGAAGTGGTAGTAGACGGCCATCCCCTCGACACCGAGCTCCTGGCCGAGCCTGCGCATGGTCAGAGACTCGAGCCCGCCCCGATCGGCGAGCTTGATCGCGGCGTCGAGCACCCGCTCCCGGCTCAGAGGGGCGCGTCGCTCTGCTCGCTTGGTCGTCCGCGTCATCGGCTTCCTCCGGGATTGAGTCAACTGACCACTTCCGGGGGTTGACATCCTTCACTTTACACAGTAAAGTCCAACCGTGCAACCTTTACGACGTAAAGTCTAGGAGGCACCTGCAATGCAGGCAATCGTTCAGGACAGGTACGGCACGGCCGAGGTCCTGGAGTCACGGGACATCGATCGGCCCGAAATCGGCGACGGCGAGGTCCTGGTCCGTGTCCACGCAGCGTCGATCCACGTCGGTGACTGGATCGTCGTGACGGGCTCGCCGTACCTCGTGCGGATGGCGACCGGGCTACGCAAGCCGAAGAACCGCGTCCCGGGGACGGACATCGCGGGGACGGTCCAGGCGGTCGGCAAGGACGTGAAGGGGCTACGCCCCGGTGACGAGGTGTTCGGGTGGTGCACGGGCGCATTCGCCGAGTACGCGTCGGCCAGCGAGGACCACTTCGTACCGAAGCCGGCCAACCTCACTTTCGAGCAGGCCGCAGCCGTCGGGGTGTCCGCCACCACTGCCCTCCAGCTGCTGCGCGATGAGGGACACGTCCAGCCCGGGCAGAAGGTCCTGATCAACGGCGCGTCCGGGGGCGTAGGCACGTTCGCCGTGCAGATCGCCAAGGCGTTCGGTGCCGAGGTGACCGGCGTCTGCAGCGCGAAGAACCTGGAGTTGGTCCGCTCGATCGGGGCCGACCACGCCATCGACTACACGAAGGAAGACTTCCGGAAGGGCGGACCGCGATACGACCTCATCCTCGACAACGTCGGGGACCATTCGATGGCGGCGACGAGGCGTGCACTCGCCCCTGACGGGACGTTGCTCTCAAACGGTGGAGGACACGCCGGTGGCGCGATCGGCCGCATCGTCCGGCTCGCAATTGTGTCGATGTTCGTGCGCCAGCAGGGCAAACCGTCCGTCAAGGTCCAGAACCGAGCCGACCTCCTGGTCCTCAAGGAGCTCGTCGAGGCCGGGAAGGTCATGCCGGTGATCGACAGCACCTACCCGCTCTTCGAGACGCCCAGGGCGATCGGGCTTGTCGCGGGAGGACACGCGCGGGGGACGGTCGTCCTTGCCATCGATGC
>JAJYJR010000747.1 GCA_021789355.1 Chloroflexota bacterium
CGCGCTCGACCGGTGCGGGCGGGTCGAACAGGCGGGGGTGCGTCGCCACGCGAACGAACCCACTCAAGACGAGCTCCGAGAGGCCCAGCGGTTCGTCGGCCACCACGGCCGATGCCAGCCAGTCGCGGAACCGGACATGGTCGGGGGTCCCTTCGTGGAACGCGTACACGAGCACGTTGACGTCCGGAAGGATCAGCGGGCGGCCCCTTCCATCAGCTCGAGGAGAGCCGCGCCGTCGTCGAGGTCCACGCCGGGCCGAAGCCGGCTACCTGCGAAGGTTGGCAGCTGGACGCGTGGCGGTCGCTCGGTCCGGTCGCGACGGCCGAGTGCCTCCCGGAGCGCATCCTCGACAACTGCATTCAACGTCCGCCCCGACTGTGCGGCCCGGGCCTTCGCCGCGGCAAGGAGCGCGTCGTCGATCTTGATCGTCGTCCTCACGCATCAAAGCATCGAGATCCGTCATCAAGATGTCAAGTCCTTCCCGATCGTCGACCGAGGGGGGGCACGGTCCGCTGTGGATCCAGTCGGGCGCGGGCTCGTCCTGGCGTCGGTGGCCGCGCGTCGGTGGCCGCGCGTCGGTGGCCGCGCGTCGGTGGCCGCGCGTCGGTGGCCGCGCGTCGGTGGCCGCGTGTCGGTGGCCGCGTGTCGGTGGCAGTGATCCGCCGCGGATCCTGCGTAACGTGCGCACGGGGAACGTTATGTCGCGATGTGGGGCACGCCGGGCTGGCCGGGACGGGCAGGGGCGGCCCCGGCGGCCCCAAGGCACACGATTCGTGCTCGACAGGCAGCGGCGGTGGCGCCTGTCCGGATTGATCTGCGCGCGACGCAGCCGCGAACGGCGGATAGCGGTCCACCCGAGACAGTAGCGCAGGAACCAGGTGCGTCGGCGTGGATAACGGTCCACCCGTGACAGCAGCGCAGGAACCAGGTGCGTCGGCGTGGATAACGGTCCACCCGTGACAGCAGCGCAGGATCGGGGTGTGCGGCCTGTGGCGAACGGTCGGCCGGGCGGGGAGACGAGCGGGGAGACCGTCCCTACCCCCGCGCCTCGAGCACCTCACGCACCACCACCGCCTGGTTGTGCTCTTCGTCGGCCGCGCCGTAAACCAGGGTGAGCGTGCCCGCCATGGCCAGGCGAGCCAGCCGGTCAAGGGCCGCCCGCCGGTCGGGCGCCTCCAGCTCCTCGCGATACCGCCGGCGGAACTCGTCCCAGCGCGCCGGGTCGTGGCCGAACCAGTGACGCAGCTCGTCGCTCGGCGCCACGTCTCGCTCCCATCCGGCGAGCTGGAGCGCCTGGCGCGACCGACCGCGGGGCCAGACGCGGTCGATCAGCATGCGGGTGCCGTCCTCGCGGGCCGGATCCGCGTATGCCCGCCTGATCCGTACGACCATGGGCGCCAGTGTGGCACGCCGGGGCCACGGCGTCCGGCGGCCGGGAACCCCTCCCGGCAGCAGCCGCGGACGAGCCCGCTTCAGCAGATGCGGGGCAGCTGCTCCCCGACCAGCATGTCGACGATCCGCTCGGAGCCGACGATGGTGCGGAGGGTCGCCATGCCGGGGTGGTCGGCGACGACCCGCCCGATGACGGCCGCGTCCTTCGCCTCGGGCAGCGCACGCATGGCGGTCAGCACGGCGTCCGCCCGGTCGCCGGGGACGATCGCCACGCACCTGCCCTCGTTGGCGACGTGGAGCGGGTCGAGGCCGAGCATCTCGCACGCGGCACGCACGGGGTCCGGCACGAGGATCGCGTCCTCGTCGAGCTCGATCCCCGCCCCGGAGGCGGTTGCGATCTCGTTGACCGCCGACGCCAGCCCCCCGCGCGTGGGGTCGCGCAGCACATGAGCGTCCGGGGCCGCCCCGATGACGGCCGCCGCGAGCCGGTGGAGGGGCTGCGTGTCGGAGGCGATCTCGACCTCGAACTCGAGCCCCTCGCGCACGCTCATGATCGCTACGCCGTGGAGCCCGATCGGCCCGGACAGCAGCACGACATCGCCGGGACGGGCGCGGTCGGCGCCGAGGGCCACGCCGTCGGGAACGACCCCGATGCCCGCCGTGTTGACGAACAGACGGTCCGCGGCGCCGCGCCCCACGACCTTGGTATCGCCCGTGACGACCTCCACGCCGGCGGCCATGGCCGCCCGTGCCACGGACTCGGTCACCGAGCGGAGCTCGTCGAAGGGCAGCCCCTCCTCGATCACGTAGGCGAGCGAGATCGCCACCGGCCGCGCGCCCATCATCGCCAGGTCGTTGACCGTGCCGTTGACCGCCAGCTCGCCGATGTCCCCGCCGGGGAACACCAGCGGACTCACCACGAACGAATCGGTGGTGAACGCCAGGCGCTGCCCGGCGACGTCGAGCACGGCGGCGTCGTTGAGCGGGCCGCCGGGAGACGCTGCGGCGAGGGCCGGGCCGATGACGTCGCGCATGAGCGCGGCGGAGAGCTGGCCGCCCGAGCCGTGGCCGAGCAGCACGCGCTCCTGTTCGGCGAGGGGGGCCGGGCAGGTGGCCGCCAGCGGATCGAGCCGGGCGCGGTCGGTCGGTGTCCCGGTCATCGTGCGGTCTCCGGGGCGCCGGTCGAGGCGAGCACCGTGAGCGGTCGCGCGACGAGGCCCAGCCCCCGGCCCGCGGCGTGGAACGCCGCGCAGGTCCCCTCGGCGGAGACCATCGGGGCGCCGAGCGGACGCTGCGGGCTGCACAGGACGCCATAGGCGGTGCAATCGAGCGGTGTCCTCGTCCCCTGCAGGATCTCCCCGGCGATGCAGGCCGGGTGCTCTTTGGTGGCGATGTCGCCGACGTGGAAGCGGCGCTCCGCGTCGAACCGCGCGAAGCGCTCCTTCAGGTGGTACCCGGACGCCGGAATCTGCCCGATCCCTCGCCACGTCCGGTCGCCGATCTCGAACACCCGGAAGACGGTCTCCTGGGCGAGCCGGTTTCCCTCGCGCCGGACCGCGCGGGCGTACTGGTTCTCGACCTCCGCGCGACCCTCCTCGAGCTGGCGGATCGCCATCAGCATCCCCTCGAGCAGGTCGAGCGGCTCGAAGCCGGTCACCACGATCGGCACGTGGTACTTCGCCGCGATCGGCTCGTACTCGGTCCAGCCCATGACCGCGCACACGTGGCCCGCGGCCAGGAACGACTGCACCTGGTTCGACGGCGACGAGAGGATCGCCTCCATCGCGGGTGGGACCAGCACGTGGCTCACCAGCACGCTGAAGTTGCCGATCCCCTGCTCCGCCGCCTGCCAGACCGCCATCGCGTTCGCGGGCGCGGTGGTCTCGAACCCGATCGCGAAGAAGACGACCTGGCGATCGGGGTGCTCGCGCGCGATGCGGACGGCATCCAGCGGCGAGTAGACGATCCGGACGTCCGCCCCGCGGGCCTTG
>JAJYJR010000748.1 GCA_021789355.1 Chloroflexota bacterium
ACACGGGTCCCCGGGTGGCAGTTACGCAGGGAATCGGCCCGCGCCGCCCGATAGCGTGCTCCCCGTGCAAGCGGCGCAGAAACCGCGTGGCGGGCGGGTTCGAGCGCCGGTGTGGGCGTGCGGCGTGGGCGCGAGCACGTGCGGGGTGTGGGCGAGCGGCGGTGTGGGCACGTGCGGGGCGCGGCGTACTGCCGGCGGGGCGCGTGCGGGTGCGGGCACGGGGCGGCGGCGCAGGCGTGCGGGGCGCGGGCACGTGCGGGGCGTGGTGGCGTGTCATGGCGCTCGATCCGGCACGCCCCGTGTGCTGCGCACTCTGGGAGACAGGCCGCGATTACCAGGCCGCGACCGCGGCCAAGTCGGGGTGGGACGGGCACGCGGCGCCTGGGGCGACCAGCTGGTCGCATCGCGTCAGCGACCCGTCGTGAGCCGCGTACTCCGGGCAGCGCACGAGCCCGTCGCTCGCCTCCGTCGGTGACCGGCGCTGCTCGTGCGTCGGGAGCAGGGGGTCCAGCCACGCGTCGCTCCAGACGATCACGCGCCGGGCCACCTCGGCCGCGTCGTAGCTGCCGAGGCCCGCCACCAGGAGCGGGTCGAGATCCGTGAGGAACTCGCTCGTCGTGACGTGGCTGGCGAGCCGCGCGCGGAACTGCGCCGGCGAGATCCGCTCGTGGCGCAGGTAGTGCGCGGCGGCCACGCGGCACGCACGAACGCCTAACTCCTGCCTATGCGGTGAGTCCCCAGTCCACCAGCAGACCGTCAAGCTCTTCGACAACAGCCTCGAGCTTCCTCGGGCGGGTGGGCATCACGTTGATGATTTGGGATGTGCACGCGGTCTCTGCTGCCTCGTCATCGGAGACCTCATGGACGGCGGCAACGAGGTCTTCCGGGGGTGCGATCCGTTTCGCGCCGAGTATGTGCAGTATGTCGTTTAGGAGCCGCCGAGCCTGCGATGCGTTCCATCGGTCAGGTGTGGCCGAGAGGACGGTGCACACATCGAAGATGTCACGTATCCGGTCCGTCCGTTCGTCCATGAGTGCAGCCAGCTTCTCGGCCACGATCTCCTCGGCCGGCGCCGACCACACGCTCCAGTCTCCATCGAAGAACAGGCTGGAGAAGGTCGCGGGGTGCGGTGGAGGCAAACGCAGGGCGCGGGCACGGCTGTTCAGGTCGCACGTGACGTCGCGACCACGATGATCGGTCCCGACATAGTGGATCGAGATCGTCCAGCTCTTGCCCGCCTCGGTCAGCGATTCTCGAGTGATCTCCATGCCCGCGGGCACCTGCAGCAGGCTCGGTTCCGCGCCATCGATTTGGAGGTCCGGCGCCCGGAGGATGACGTCAGCGTCCTTGGAGAAGCGCATTCCCCCATAGAGGTGGCGCACCGCAAAGCCACCCTTGATGACGAGTGGAGTTGGGTCATCCGAGGTCACGAGGCAGTTCTCGCGCACTAATCGAGTGAGCGCATAGTCCGCCTCGTGAAGTTCCACGATCGCGGGAACCTTCGCGTGAGCGACCGGAATACGATCGAGAAGCTCGTCGCGTGAGAGGAACCGCTCTTTCATCGACGAGCCCAACGTCGCAGGGTCGAGTCACCGATGTTGTCGGCCACCCACCAGCGACGGTCTACTTCCGCCTCGACCGCGCTGCGGTCGGTAGCCAGGCTCGTGAGCGGGCCGGCGGGCGCCACCAGAGCGACCAGCGGACTCGCGTCGCCGAGGTCGAGCGTTTCCATGAGGTAGCCGAGCCGGCGGATCGTGGCGCGCACGGGGTAGCGTCCGGCAAGGCTCACCAGTCGGTCCGAGTCATAGGCTCCTGGCCAGGCAAGAGCTTTGACGACCTCGCGAAGTCCGCCAGCCAAGCCCGGGCGATCGAGCGAATCGAGGAGCGCCTTCTCGGGAGATGCGATCGACGTCCCACTGTTCTTCTGCGACCCGTGACGGAAGCCGTAGAACTTGGTCTGGTCGAGGACGACGTGATGAATGCGCAGACCGCCCGCCTCGCGGTCGCGGTGCGCCCGTCGGACTGCGACCGCTATCGCAAAGGGCACTTGCTCGGTCATCCCATAGTGAGCCAGCGCGGCCCACCACGAGACGAAGTGAGGCTCGCCAGAGAGGTGGGAGGTTGCAGCGACGAGTGGGTCCTCGCTCCGCCGCGCTGGGAGCTCGATCACGGAATACAGTCCTCGACCGAGTCTCGCGGCATACCCTCGGCGTACGAGGCGTCGCAGATCGGCGTCGGAGGCACCGGCTGTGAGCGCTTGGGCGCGGCCGAACGTCGGGCCGAGGGTGCGCTCCAGCTGACGGACCTGACGCCGTGTAATCTCGTCCAACGTAATCTCCACTTCTGGCGAATACGTTAGAGCGGATTACGGATGACGTCAAGGCCTCACATCTCGTCCACGCGGCCGGCCAGACGGGCAAGACAGGTCGTAACGGCATAACCAGTCGGAGCTGGTGCAGGCAGGTGCCGCCGCGCCACACAAGCGACGGACCGGTCAGCGGGTCGGACGCGATCTCGATGGCGAGGGCCGACAGGAGGAGGTCCTGCGCGACTTGCCGATCGTCGCGCCACGGCTTACACGCCCGCCAGGCCGTGATGGCCTCGACCGGTATCACCGATCCGCCTCCGCGCCCGCGTTCTCGCGGATCCACCACCGCCGGTCGACGGGCCCCTGTCCAGGGCCGCGCAGGGGCCGCTCGCGCTCGTGGATTTCTTCCACACCGCCACCGAGATCGCCCGCCTGCTCCAGCTCGTCGGACGCGGCCTCTCGCTGCGGCGCTCGAGCGAGATGGTGCGTCTCGAAGCCCACCGCTACGCCGAGGACGCCCTCGGCATGCGCTACGCCAGCCGCCAGTGCGAGCTGGCCGCCCGCCACCTCGACGTGCTGGGCGGCGAGATCGACCGCGCGCTCGCGCCGGCGCGCTGGCCGCGCATCCTGGTGCTCGACTCCAAGCCGCTCAACCTGTGGGCCCACGGGGCGGCCGAGCACGGTGAGCGCTGGAACCCCGACGATCGGGCGGGCGCAGTGCTCGTGGCGGTCGGCGACGACGATCCCGCCGTGCGCCTGAAGCCCTGGCGCATCGGGCTCGCCGGGGACGAGACCGCCGACTCGTGGCGCGACTTCCTCGACGAGCTGCCCGGTGCGCCCGAGTGGGTGGCGGCAGACGGCGCCGGAGCGATCGCGTCAGCCGTGCGGGCGAAGTGGCCGGGAGCGGTCTTCTACGGCTGCGAGTGTCACCTGGGTCGTGCGCGCGCAGGTCGCCCTCCACCGTGCCCATGCCGGCTTCCCGCGCAGCAAGGCTTACGCATCTGACTGCACCTCATCCACGACATCGGTGAGAATCGCGGCGGCCCGGCCTCGGGGGAACTTGTGCTTGTGCTT
>JAJYJR010000051.1 GCA_021789355.1 Chloroflexota bacterium
CCACACCCGCTCACCCGCACCCGTGCGGTTGTCCGCGCTCGTGCCGTCGTCCGCCCACACCCGCTCACCCGCACCCGTGCGGTTGTCCGCGCTCGTGCCGTCGCCCGCGCGCGTGCCGTCGTCCGCCCACACCCGCTCACCCGCACCCGTGCGGTTGTCCGCGCGCGTGCCGTCGTCCGCCCACACCCGCTCACCCGCACCCGTGCCGTCGTCCGCACCCGTGCCCTCACCCGCACCCGTGCCGTCGTCCGCGCTCGTGCCGTCGCCCGCGCGCGCCCGCTCGTCCGCGCTCGTGCCGTCGCCCGCGCGCGCCCGCTCGTCCGCGCTCGTGCCGTCGTCCGCGTCCGCGCTCGCCCGCTCGTCCGCGTCCCCCTCCGTCGCCATCCTCCTCGCCTCAACGGCGCCCGTAGCGCACCGGCGGACCGGGGGCGGCGTCGCGGCAGGTGTCGCGGCCCGCGCCGGCGCCCTCTCCTGGTCGGCCGGCCGCGCTCCGCGTCGCACCTGCCGCCGGCTGGCCGCGTGGGTGCAGCCTCCGCCAGTCACTCTCGAGGATCCCCATGTGGATCTCGTCCCAGTACGCGCCGTCGCGCCAGACCGCCTCCCGGCTGCGGCCCTCGACCAGAAACCCGACCTTCTCGTACGCCCGGATCGCGCGCGCGTTGAACTCGAAGACGCTCAGACCCACGCGGTGGAGCGCCAGCGCGTCGAACGCGTGGGCGACCATCAGCTCCGTGGCCTCGCTGCCGTACCCATGTCCCCAGCAGTCGTGCTCGCCGATCGTGATGTGGAAGAGGACGCTGCCGTTGTCGGGGTCGAGCGCGCTCAGCGTGGTGGTGCCGATCAGGCGCTCGTCCTCCGCCAGGTGGACGGCGTACGCGAACGCGTCGGGCGAGATGAGCCGCAGCTGGAAGAACCGGCGCACCTCGTCGTCCGACACTGGCCCGACCTGGAAGCGGGTGAGCCGTGCCACCTCGGGGTCGCGGTACCAGCGCAGGACCGCGGGGAACTGGTCGGAGCGGTGCCGCCGGAGGTACACGCGGCGTCCCCGGATGGTCTCCGGGTGCCAGCGGGCGGGATCGATGTCGAGGGCCATCGGAGATTCGATGCTATACCATCGCCGCCATGCGCCGGTGGGCCGAGACGGCGTCCGAGGTGGCGGCCACGTCGCGGACGTCGGAGAAGGTGGCGCGCCTCGCGGCGTACCTGCGGTCGCTCGATCCCGAGTCGCTCGCGGTTGCCTGCGTCTTCCTGACGGGGCGACCGTTTCCCGCGTCCGATCCGCGATCGGCCGGCGTCGGATGGGCGGCCGTCCAGGAGGCGGTGGAGCGCGTCGCTGGCGCCGCTCCGGGGGCGTTCGGCCAGGCCTACGACAGGTCCAGCGACCCGGGGCGGGCGGCGTTCGAGGTGCTGGCCGAGCGGGATGCCCGGGAGGGCACCGTGCCGCGCGAGGAGGGCGACGTGTCCCGGGCGCGGGAGGCCGGCGACGGCGAGGAGCATGCCAGGCGCGGCTGGCAGCCGGGCCCAGGTCCCGGTCTGCCCGAGGTGCAGGCCGCGTTCGCCTCGATCGTGGACGCCCGGCGCCCGTCCGCGCGGGTCGACCGGCTCGCCGAGCTGCTCGATCGGCTCGACCCCCTGGGCGCCATGTACGTGGTCAAGGTCCTGAGCGGCGACCTCCGGATCGGGCTCCGCGGGGGCCTGCTCGAATCGGCCATCGCGGACGCCTTCGGGAGGCCGCTGGCGGACGTGCAACGGGCGGTCATGGCCAGTGGGGACGTCGGAGAGGTCGCCCGGCTCGCGCGGGACGACCGGCTCGGCGACGCCCGCCCCACGCTGTTCCGGCCGCTGCTCCCCATGCTTGCGTCCCCGGTGACCGACGCCGCGGAGATCGTGGCGCGGCTGGGGACGCCCATGGGGACGCCGCTCTGGGCCGAGGACAAGTACGACGGCATCCGGGCGCAGTTGCACAAGCTGGGCACGGACGTGAGGTTGTACAGCCGCGACCTCCACGACATCACCGGGCAGTTCCCGGACGTCGCCGGCGCGGCGAGGGGGATGGCGTGGGACGGCATCCTGGACGGTGAGCTGCTGGCGATGGACCATGGGAAGATCCTGCCCTTCGCCAGGCTCCAGGTCCGGCTGGGCCGCAGGGCGCCGGGTGCGGAGGTGCTGGCGACGGTGCCGGCCGGGTACGTGGTGTTCGACGTGATCGCGCTCGGCGGCGGCGCCCTCGCGACTGGCATCACGCCCCTGCTCGATCGGCCCCTGTCGGAGCGCCGCGGCCAACTCGAGGCCCTGCAGCTGCCCGAGCGGATCGTCGTCGGGCACCTGGAGCACCCGCGGACGGTCGAGGAGCTCGACGCGGCATTCGACGCGGCGCGCGCCCGCGGCAACGAGGGACTGGTGGTGAAGAATCCCCTGAGCGGCTACGCGCCGGGCCGGCGCGGTCTCGCGTGGCTCAAGCTGAAGAAGGCGCTGGCCACGCTGGACTGCGTGGTGGTCGGGGTGGAGGTCGGGCACGGCAAACGGCACGGCGTCCTGTCGGACTACACGTTCGCGGTCAGGGACGATCGGCCGGGACACGAGGGCGAGCTGGTGACTGTCGGCAAGGCGTACAGCGGGCTGACCGACGTCGAGATCGCCGAGATGACGCGCTGGTTCGAGGCGCACACGCTGCAGCGGCATGGGCGGTACCGGCTGGTGGAGCCGAGCGTGGTGGTCGAGGTGGCGTTCGACCGCGTCCAGCGGTCGACGCGCCACGCGTCGGGGTTCGCGATGCGGTTCCCCCGGATCGCGCGGCTCCGGCCCGACAAGCGGCCGACCGATGCCGACGCGCTCTCGTCGGTGGCGGCGCTGGCCGGCTGACGGCCGGCAGAGTGCGCGATTCTCGGCGCACACCCTGCGCGGTTCGGTCGCGCGTGCGACTGGACGAGTACAGACGGTTCCCGAAGGCCGCTCGTTCCACCATACTCACGGCATGGAGCACCTCGTCTTCGGCCATGGCGAGCCACGACCTCAGTTCGACCCCGGGCTGGGAGTCGCGAGGCCGCGCCAGCTGGTCCTGTACACCGACGTATTCGTGGTCCGCGGAACGCTGCAGACGCCCGCACGCCGGCTGTCGGATGCGCTCAACGTCCCAGGCGAACCGTTCCTGGTACTGGAGGACGTGACCTTCGACGAGCATGGAACGGGCGCGGTCATGGAGCACGCCGCGTTCGCCCAGGTGAACCTGTCGACCGTCCTCTTCGCGTACGAGCCCGGCGACCAGGTGACCACGCCGCCCGAGCTCCGCACAGTCAAGGTCACGCAGCCGGCGCTCGTGCGCGTTCCGCCGTTCCGCGTGGTCGGCGCCGTCCATCTCCTCCCGGAACGCGACCTGCGGCAGGCGCTCCAGGAGCTGCTGGGCAGGTTCGTGCCGATGACGGATGCGACGTTCTGGTCCGAGTCGCGCGGCGTTCCGCGCACCGCGGTCTCGATGATCGCGTTCAACCACGCCCGGTCGCAGATCCTGGCCCCCTATGCCGGCGAGGGGAACGGCGAGGCGGCCCACTGAGGCTCAGGGCAACCCGCCCGCGCGCCCGCCGTGCCCGCGGCACCCTCAGCGGTTGAGCGGCAGGTCCATCCGGGCACCCCACTCGGCCCAGCCCGCGTCGTATACGGCGACATCCGTGTACCCGAGCAGGGCGAGCGCCAGTGCCACCTTCGTCGCGCCGATCCCGCTCCCGTCGTAGACCACGATCCGGCGGTCCCTGGACATCCCCGCCCGCGCAAACACGTGCGCCAGCCGATCGGGCGGCAGGAAGTGCTGGCCGTCGCCCTCCGTCAGCAGCACGGCGGGCACGTTGACCGCGCCCGGGAGGCGCCCGAGGCGGGTCGAGTCGCCCTGCTGCCCCGCGAAATCGGCCGGGCTGCGGGCGTCGATCACCTCCACCTCGCTCGATCCGATCAGGGCCCGCACGTCCGACGTGGACAACCGGCGCCGTGGATCCAGCCGTGGGGTGAAGGTGGTGGCCACCGGCGGCAGCTGCGCCGTGGTCGAGGGGCGGCCGCTGGCGACCCAGGCGGGCCAGCCCCCGTCGAGCACCCGGGCCGAGTCGAACCCGTACGTCTGCAGGCTCCACCACACCCGGCTGGCGTACAGGGAGCCGCTGTCGTCGTAGCAGATGACCGTGGTGCCGTCGCCGACACCTGCGCGCGACATCGCCGCGGCAAGACGATCTGGGCGTGTCAGCTGCAGGGGGGTCGGGTCGTCCGGGTCGACCAGGTCGTTCATCCAGTCGAGGAAGACGGCACCCGGGATGTGCCCTGCCGCGAAGAGGCGGCGGGCGGACTGGTCCGCGCGCCAGCGGCAGTCGAGGATGCGCGCCGACGCGCGCGGGATGTGTTCGGCGACCCAGTCGACGGTGGCGAGCAACTCCGGCCGGGCGAAGGCTGGGGGCATCGCCGGTATCATAGCCGCCGATGGACGGCCCGCGACCCGATGAACAGGCGAGGGTCGACGCGGCGCGGGCGGAGCTGCCGGCCGTCGAGTCCGCGATCTACCTGAACACCGGCACGTCCGGGCCCATCCCCCGTTCTTCCGACGAGGCGATGCGCCAGATCGAGGACTACGAGCTGCGTTACGGCCGCGCGAGCGCGGACGCCCACGACGAGCTGCTGGGGCGGATGGACGAATGCCGCGCGGCTGTCGCGGCGATCCTGCACGCGACGCCCGACTCGGTCGCGCTGACCCGCTCGACCACCGACGGGCTGAACGCGGCGGCCTGGTCGATCGACTGGCGGCCCGGCGACGAGGTGGTCACGACGACGATCGAGCACGCCGGCCTGCTGGCGCCCCTGGCCGCGCTGCAGGAGCGGGGCGTGGTGGTCCGCCTGGCCGACGTGGGCGACGGAGGCGACGACGAGGTGACGCTGACGGCGATCCGGGCGGAGATGTCACCCCGGACCCGGTTGATCGCCCTCTCGCACGTATCGTGGATCACCGGCGCGATGCTGCCGGTGGCAGCGATCGGAGGCCTCGCGGCGGACGCGGGGGCCTGGTACGCGGTCGACGGCGCGCAGTCGGCGGGGGCGATCGACGTGGATCCGGCGGCGCTCGGGGCCGACTTCTACGCGATTCCCGCGCAGAAGTGGCTGCTCGGTCCGGAAGGGATGGGCGCGCTCTGGGTGTCGCCACGCGCGATCGCGGAGGCGCGCCAGCCGTACGCGGGCTGGTGGACCACGGACGAGGCGACGGCGCACGGGCGGGTGGGCCAGGCGGCGCCGCGGCAGGCGGCGACGCGCCAGGCGCTGGCGGCGGCGCCGCGGCAGGCGCCGGCCGCCGGAGGGCTCCAGCCGATCTCCCTCCGACCGTGGGCCGACGCACGGCGGTTCGACACGACCGGGTTCCACCGGCCGTCGGTGGCCGGTTTCGGCCGCAGCGCCGGCTGGCTCGCCATGCACGTCGGGCTGCCGTGGATCCACGAGCGGGGCCCCAGGCTGGCCGCCGCGGTCGCGGACCAGCTCGCGGCGACGCCTGGCGTGACCGTGCTCACCCCGCGGGCCCGCATGGCGACGCTGGTCACGTTCCGGATCGCGGGCTGGACCGCGGAGGAGACGGTCGACGCGCTGCGGCGGCGCGTCTTCGCCACCGTGCGGACGCTGCCCGGGATGGATGCGCTGCGCGCGAGCGTCGGCTGGTTCAACTCGGAGCCCGAGCTCGAGCGCTTCCTCGGCGCGGTCGCGGAGGTGGCCCGCGACACGCCGGAGACGTTCCCGCGCCGGGCCGAGCTCACGATCCTGGGCGAATGAGGGTGCCCGCCTCGCGTGCGCCGCGACACCGGTCGTGGCTGGAGATCCGGTGGCGCCAGCTCCGCAATGCGCCCACGCCGGTCTGGCGTGCCGTGGCCGCCGACGGGATCGTGGCATCGATCGGTGGCGCGCTGCTGCTCGGGTACGAGATCGCGCTCGACCACGGCGCGTCGCTGCCGGGCGGTGACCTGCGGACGCCCGCCGTGGCCGTCTTCGTGCTGCTGGTGGTCGCGGTCGGGAGCGCCGCCACGTACCTGTGGGTGCCGCTGCCGTCGGGAGCGGGGGGCCGGCGGCGCCGCACCGCGTGGAGCGGCATGCTCGGCTTCCTCGCGTCGCTCCCCGTCGCCTACCTCGCGCTGGTGCTCGTCTTCCAGGTGCTCCGCCCGCTCCTGGGATAGGCGGCCCGCGGACAAGAGCGGCCGATCCGCGCTGGGCTATGCTCACGCGCGACGGGGGAGTAGCTCAGCGGTTAGAGCAGCCGTCTTATACACGGCACGTCGTGCGTTCGAATCGCACCTCCCCCACCAGCTCCTCCGGCATGCGAACCTCGGCAGGACTTGTCGCCCTTGTCGCTGCCCTCGGGCTGGCTACGGCTCCCGGCGGGCCCTCTGCGGCTGCTGGTGCTCGATCCTGGCCAGCGTCATGAGCCTGTCGCGCTCGTCTGGTGGGAGCCCGGCGGGTCGCACGCCACGGCTCGCACCCTCCAGCTTGAGGAGGGTTGTCTGGGTCGCCAGGTGCGGCCGTTCCTGGCGCAGGCGCTCCCAGGCGCGCACGGCACCCACGGCCTGGAGGTCGGTGAGGGTCGCGATGCCAACGGTACGCAGCGCCGCCGCGAGCATCGCGCCGATGTTGACCCCGCTCGCGATGTCGTCGTCCGTCAGAGGCCGCCCGGTGGCTGGACGGCGGCCGCGCCGCAGGGTGCCGATGCCGGCACGGCGAGCCAGGCTGCCGACAGGGGCCGGCCGTCCCAGGTGGTAGCCCTGACCGAGTGCGACCCCGAGGGCGGCGAGCTGACGGGCCTCGGCCTCGGTCTCGACGCCTGCGGCGATGAGGGTGGCACCCGTCGTGGCGGCGAAGTGCACCAGACCCGCCACGAGCGCCTGGCGGGCGGCATCGCGCCCGATCAGGTGCACCAGCGTCCGGTCGAGCTTCACGTAGTCTGGCTGTAGCTCGAGGATGTGCCGGAAGCTGGCGAAGCCGGCGCCGGCGTCGTCGACGGCCAGGCGCACCTTCGGCCCGAGCGCCTGAATCGCGGCTCGGACGGCGCCGTAGTCCGCGATCTGCATGTGCCCGGTCAGCTCGAGGACGACCGGCGCGCGCGCCTCGCGCAGGAGGGACACGAGTGGGTTCCCAGCGAGCACGAACTCCGCCGACACGTTCACGTTGAGCCAGACAGATCGGGGCAGCGCGCGCGATGCGGCGAGGGCCGCCTGGAGCGTGGCTTGCTCGAGCTCGATCGACAGTCCGCACGCCGCGGCTTCGGTGAACACTCGCTCGGGGGGCGACCCGTCGGCGAAGCGGGTGAGCGCCTCACAGCCGACGAGCGTCTGCGAGCCGAGCTCGACGATGGGCTGAAAGACCGGCGCGAACGCCCGGCCCTCGATGGCCGCCCGAATCCGCGCCACGCTGAGGTCCTGGCGGTGACGCGCGCGGAGCTGGGGTGCCAGAAGCGCTCCCGCGACAGAGGCGCACTCGACCAGGGCGGGCAGACGGTCGGCGAGACCGGGCTCGGCGCCGTCGTCACCGGCGACGATGAGGAGGCCCAACGTGTCGACATCCGATCGGACGGGCACGTACGCGAGCGCACGAATCCCTTGCTCGACGAGGAGCGCGTTGTAGGGGTGGTCCGCTCGGTTCTGCCACGCTTCGATCCAGGGGCCCTGGAGCGCCCGCCGGCGGAGGTGGGCGATGCGCGCGGCCGGGAGCGGCCCGAGGGACGGCAGCGGGCGGTCGCCGTGGACCGCTGCCAGCGGCGAGGCATCGCCATCCGGCTCGAAGCTCCACAGCCCGACGCCACCCAGACCGGGCAGTCGCGCGACCGCCGCGACGATCGCCGCCGCGGTCGCGCCGGCGGTCTCTCCCGCGCGGAGCGATTGGAGCGTCGCCGCAAGCTCGGCACGCTCCTCGCGCTGACCCGCGAGCTGGGCTCGCAGCGCACGCTCGCCGGTGACGTCGCGCTGCACGGCGACCGCGCCGACGATCCCGCCGGTCGCGTCGCGGATCGGCGCGACCGTCGCATCGGTGTGGAGATGCGAACCGTCGGCCCGCCGGTGGATGAACTCTCCCTGCCAGACGAGGCCCGCGCGGACAGTGGCCGCCATGGCGCGATAGTGGCCGGCCGGCTGCCGGCTCTCCACAGCCGCCGTCCGCCGACCGACGACGTCGGCGCGGTGACGCTCTGTCATCCGCTCGAAGGCGGCGTTGACGTACAGGACCGTGCCGGCGAGGTCGGTGATGACGACCGCGTCCGCGGCGTGCTCGATCGCGATCATGAGCCAGGCGGGATCGATGGCCCAGCCGCCGTCCGGGGGCGCGAGCTTCCGGCGCCGTGGCACCCGAGCCGCCGTGCCGGCGTGCGCCGCGCTGATCGACGTTGGTTCCATGCTTCGCCAGTCGGTCGCAGCGCCCGGGCGCTGCGACGTGCTTCGACTGTGTTCTCCTTGCTGGCTGCCGGCTCTTGCCGACCGTACCGCTGCCGCGCGGTGGCCGCCCATCCGCCAATCGGGCTACCGAAGCCGCCATTCGTCCTCGTGGAGTCGCGCGTCAGGCGTCACAGACCGCCTGCTCGAGCCCCCGCGCGACGACACTGCCGCGACCTACCCAAAGGTCCTGCGCGCCTTTGGACGGAAGCACCGAAATGATTCCGGGCAACCTCTCCGTAGTGTGTCCTGGCGATGCGAGCCACGTCTACCCCTCGTCAGCTTCCTGCGGCGCCGGTCGCGGCGGAGGGCCGCACGATCCCGCGGGCCGGCGGATCCTCAGCGCACCGGGGCGCCCGTGGACGCCGCGAGAGAGCCGGCCATGAGCAGGCCCAGGCCCTGGTCGAGTTCGCGTTGCTCCTGCCCGTCTTCCTGCTGCTCGTGCTGGGCAGCATCGATGGAGGCCGCCTCTTCTTCACCTACATCGAGGTCAACAACGCGGCGCGCGAGGGGGCCGCCTACGGTGCCGGCAACCCCACCGATACCAGCGGGATTACCGCCCACGCCCAGCAAGAGACGAACGTGCAGGCGCAGGCGGGGGAGCATCCCATCTCGGTCACGGTCTCCTGCGCCGACCCGTCGGGTGCCCCGCTCCCGTGCGCGGCCGCGCCCGGCGGGAACGGCCGGGGCAGCACCATCACGGTGGCCGTCAGCGAGCCCTTCAGCTTCCTGACCCCGATCATCAACGGGCTCTTCGGAAACAACCTGCAGCTCGGCGGGTCGGCCACCGCCGCGGTGTTCGGGCTGGCCGCCTACGGTGGAGCCTCGCAGCCGCCCGGCTGCTCGCCCCCCTCGCTGGCCAGCTTCACCGCGGGCGTGAACGGCCTGACCGTCACCCTGAACGCGTCCGCCTCGCTCCCGAACAGCGGCACGTGTGCGATCTCCGGATACGCCTGGGACATGGGCGACGGGCTCAATCCCTTCCCGCCGGTGGTCGGTCGCACGACGAGCTACACCTACACCGCCGCGGGCACCTACGCGGTCACCCTCACGGTGACCAACGCGGCCGGGTCGGTCAGCACCACCCAGAGCGTCACGGTGAGCAGCTCCCCCTCGCCCTCGCCCAGCCCCTCGCCGACGCCCAGCCCCTCGCCGACGCCCAGCCCCTCGCCGACGCCCAGCCCCTCGCCGACGCCGGGGTGCGCCATGGCGCCCAGCTTCAGCGCCAGCTTCACCGGACACGGGAGCGGCACGAAGGCGCACGAGATGACGTTCTACGGGGCCTACACGGGCCAGCCTGCGCCAGCGTCGTGGAGCTGGGGCTTCGGCGACGGCAGCACCGGGACGGGTCAGAATGACGTGAACGACTACGCCGCGGCGGGCAGCTATTCGGTCACCCTGACGGTGGCGAATGGGAGCTGCAGCGCGACCGTCACGAACCAGGTCAGCGTGCCATGACGGGACCGTCGCGGTGCCGAAGGAAGGCCCCTGCAGCGGGGCAGGCGCTCAAGGCCCCGGCAGCGGGGCAGGCGCTTGTCGAGTTCGCGCTCGTCATTCCGCTCTTCTTCATGCTCCTGTTCGGGCTGATCGACGTCGGGCGGCTGGTGTACCAGAACAGCGTGGTCTCCCAGGCGGCCCGCGAGGGCGCCCGGCTGGCGGCCGTGGAGGCCGGTTGGATTGGTTCGTCCGACGCGACCTGCGGCTCGGTCGGGGGCCCCACCTGCCCCGCCAACGCGGCGGCCCTCGGAGCCGACGTGGTCGCCGCGGTCAATCGCATGGTCGCGCCGTTCGGTCCCGTGCCGGGCACGGACGTCTTCTACAGCTGCGACGCGACGACCCCGCCGAGCGGCAGCTGGACGGTCCAGAGCTGCGCCAGCAACTCGCCGGGCAGCCTCGTGTCGGTCCGCGTCGTCCTCACCTTCACGCCCATCACGCCCGTGATCGGCCAGCTCATAGGCAGCGTGACGACCGCGGGTGCCGCCACCATGGTCATCAACTAGGAACCGGGCATGGATCAGCAACGCATCACGTCGCGCCGCCAGGAGGGCCAGGTCATCATCCTGTTCGCCCTCGTCCTCACCGTTCTCATCCTGGGGCTGGGCCTGGTGATCGATGGGGGGAACGCGCTGGCACAGCGGCGCGTGGCCCAGAACGCGGGCGACTTCGCGGCCCTCGCCGGGGCGCGCGTGGTGGCCGAGTGGATGAACGGTAACACCGCCGACGGCAGCGACGCCAACGTGCAGGCGGCGATCGCCAACTCGATCGCGGTGAGTGGCGGGACCCCCGTCACCTTCGGGTCACCGAGCGGTCCCCAGTACGTGACGGGCGCTGGCACGCTCAACGGCTTCGTGGGGAGCGGCACGATCCCGGCCGGCACCGTCGGCGTGACGGTGGACGCCTCGCGCAGCTGGAGGCCCTTCTTCGTGGGAATGATCGGCATCACCCGCTGGACCGCGAGCGCCTCCGCCACCGCCCTGGGCGGCTACGCGGCCGGGGGCCCGTCCGGGGCGGTGTTCCCGGCAGGCATCGCGGAGGCGTTCTTCGTGGGGCGCCAGCCCTGCGCGGGGGCGATCAGCACCGATCCGGCAAGCCCCTGCTACCCGCAACAGCTGACCCCCGGGTCGCTCAACGTTCCGGGTGGGTTCGGCTGGCTGAAGTTCGGCTGCACGGGAGACGGCCTGGGCCAGACGTCGCCGGCCAACACCGGGGGGTGCCAGACCAGCGCGACGTTCCTCCAGACGGAGCTCGGCCCGCCGGCCAACAGTTTCGGCTGTTGCACGGCCGTGAAACTCCCGGGCAGTGCCGACCAGATCGGCAGCCTGCCGGGGAACAAGGCCAGCGCGGACTGCTCCACCTACATCAACAACGGCACCGTGGTGACTGTCGCGGTGTGGGACACCGCCGGGGGCAGCGGATCGAATGCCTGGTACCACATCGTGGGCTTCACGGGCTTCCAGATCACCGCCTGCGACGGCGGCAAGGACATCGTGGGCGTGTGGCGTCAGCCGTTCTGGACAGGGCCGACCACCACGTCCCCCGGGTTCGCAGGCGCGCCGCTGGCGGTTCAGCTGGTGCGATGAGGCAGCGAGGTCGCCGGCGAGGGCGCGGGCCGCTCGTCGAGTGGCCCGCTTCGGCTCGCCTGGCCGACCGATCTGGGGCCGCCCGTGGCCCTCCCGTCGCGGTGCGCCCGACCGTGGCGCCGTACGATGTGGCGCCGTACGATGGTGCAAGAGGCGGAGTCGCCCGCCGTCCAGTTCCCGTGCCTTCTGCGCAGAGGAGGGCCATGAGCGTCGAGCTTCACGTCACCGGACGGATCGAAACCGGCCGCTTCGGCGAGTTTCTCGAGGCGGCGGAGCGCTGGCGGGCGTATCGGCGCGAGCGAGGTTGGGCCGTCCCCCGCGTGCTGTCCGGGCTCTCCGGGGAGATGAACTCCGTCCGCCTGATCTTCGTCTATCCCGACCTTGCCGTGTACGAGCGCGAGGACGTCGAGGAAGCGGTCGACTCCGGGTATGCGGAGGTGGCCAGGGCGATGCCCTTCGCGGGGCCCATCGTGCACACGCTCTACCGCGACGCACTCCCTCCTCCGAGCTGAAACTGCGGCGCTTCGGAAGCCGTCTGGGTGCACGGTGCGCGTCGCCGGTAGGCTGAGTCCGATCCGCGACGAAGCGGTGGTGGGCCGTGGCGAGGGAACTCATCGAGCGAAACCGGCGACGGATCAGGTTCCGGCGGCGGGTCTCGCGTTGCGACCGGCCTCCCCCCGGATCGGGCGATCGTCGCCCTGCCTGCGGCACACTGTTAAGCAATCTTGACCGTCGCGATTCCGGGAGACGATCCCGGGGCGCGACGATGGCGGGAGTTGTCCCGGGGCAGCCTGCCCCACCGCGCCCAGCGGTATTGCGTCTGACGAGGAAGACATGACACGAGGTCGCCTGGCGTCGCTGTCCCTGGCTGCTCTGCTGCTCCTGTCCGCGGCGTCTCCCGGCATCGTGTCGGCGGCGAGCCTCTCGATCTCCACACCATACCCCGCGGTGACGGTCCAGGCGGGCAACACCGTGACGTTCGACCTGACGGTCACCACGCCGTCACCGGAGCGCGTGGGCCTGGCCGTGAGCGGGGCACCGAGCGGCTGGACGGCGACCATCACGGGCGGCGGCAACACCATCGACGCGGTCTACACCGGCGGCACCACCCCGCCCGCGGTGCAGCTCTCGGTCAAGGTGCCGCAGGACGCCTCCACGGGCACGCAGGCGCTCACGGTCACCGCGTCGGCCCCGCAGGGGACCCAGACCCTCCCGATCTCGATCCGCGTCGAGAGCGGGTCGGCGGGCGGCGCGCAGCTGACGACCAGCTTCGCGAAGCTCTCGGGCACCGCGACCAGCGCCTTCACCTACAGCGTGACGCTGGCGAACAACGGGACGCAGCAGCAGACGTTCACCCTGCAGGGACAGGGGCCGGCCGGCTGGCAGGTAGACGTGCATCCCTCCAGCAACGCACAGGCGCTGACCGACACGATCGCCGGCGGGAGCAACGACACGCTGACGGTCACCGTGACGCCGCCCAGCTCGGTCTCCGCCGGGCAGTACCCGATCCAGGTCACCGCGGCGGCCGGATCGCAGTCGGCGCAGATGCAGCTGGAGGCGGACGTCACCGGGTCGCCGGCCCTGACCATGAGCACGCCCAACCAGGTGCTCAACGCGCAGGTCACGTCCGGGGGCACGGGGACCGTGTCCCTGATCGTCACCAACAGCGGCTCCGTCCCGCTGAGCGGCGTGAGCCTCACGTCGACGCCTCCCACGGGGTGGACCGTCACGTTCGCGCCCACCTCGATCCCGTCCCTGCAGCCCGGCGCGGCGAGCACGGTCACGGCCACGATCCACCCGGCGAGCGATGCCCTCACCGGCGACTACGACATCACGATGACCGCCACTTCAGGCGGCGCCACCCAGAGCCTGGACATCCGCACCACCGTCCAGACCTCACCCCTCTGGGGGTTCGTGGGGCTGGCGCTGATCGCGGTCGTGCTCGTCGGGCTCGGCTGGGTCTTCCGCCGCTACGGCAGGCGCTGAGATGCCGCCCAGCGGCGAGACGCGAGGCGGCAGCGCCGCGCGACGTGGGGGCGGCGCACGGCCCGGGGGCGGTGCACGGCCCGGGGGCGGTGCACGGCCGGCGGGCGACGCCAGGTCCAGGGCCGCTCGCGGTGAGGGCGACCATGAGGCGGCATCCTCCGTGATCCGGGCTCGGGCGCTCACGAAGGCATACGGCGACGTCCTCGCGGTGGACCACCTGAACCTCGACGTGCGCCCTGGCGAGGTGTTCGGGCTGCTCGGCCCGAACGGCGCGGGCAAGACCACCACGATCCTGATGCTGCTCGGGCTCTCCGAGCCGACCGACGGCCACGCCGAGGTGGCCGGCTACGATCCCACCCGGTCTCCGCTGGAGGTGAAGCGCCGCGTCGGCTACCTGCCCGACGAGGTCGGCTTCTACGGCGGACTGACCGGCCGCCAGAACCTGCGGTACACGGCCCGCCTGAACCGCATCGATGCGAAAACGACCGAGGAGCGGGTGGGGGATCTGCTCCGGCAGGTCGGGCTGGCGGACGTCGGGGACCGGCCGGTGGACACGTACTCGCGCGGCATGCGACAGCGCCTCGGCCTCGCCGACGCGCTGGTGAAGGACCCGTCTGTGGTGATCCTCGACGAGCCGACGACCGCGATCGATCCGGCGGGCGTCACCGAGGTGCTGGCGTCGATCCGCTCGATCGCCCGCGACCGCGGCGCGGCGGTCCTGCTCTCCAGCCACCTGCTCCACCAGGTCCAGCAGGTGTGTGACCGGGTCGCGATCTTCGTCTCGGGCAGGATCGTGGCGCAGGGGACCATGCGGCGCCTGGCAGAGCAGATGGCGGGGGACACGCTGCAGGTGGAGATCGGGCTCGACGGACCGGCCGATGCGTTCGAACCCGCCCTGCGGGCGGTTCCCGGCGTGCACGAGGTCGTCCGCGACGAGCACGACGCGCGAATATGGCGCGTGACCGGGGCCCGGTCGCTGCAGTCGCGGCTCGCCGGCGAGCTGGCCGGGCGCGGCCTAGGGGTCTGGCACCTGCGAAGGGTGGGCGACGACCTGGACGAGATCTACATGCGGTACTTCTCGAAGGAGGAGGCCGGCAATGGCCGTGCAGCCTGAGGCTATGGATCCGGTGCCGCCCGAGACAGATGGCGTGCCCGAAGCGGGCGGCGTGCCCGAAGCGGGCGGTGTGCCCGGAGCGGGCGGTGTGCCCGGAGCGGGCAGCCTGCCCGAGGCGGGCGGTGGCTTCTTCGCGCGCATGCGAGACCGCGCGACCGGTTCCGGGGAGCGGATCCCGAGCGGAGGCTGGCGGGTCATCGCCGACAAGGAGTTCGGCGACCACGTCCTGAGCATCCGGCTCTTCATCCTGATCGCGATCCTCGGCCTCGCCGCCGTGGCCGCGATCTACTCCACCACCACGTTCGTCCGTACCAACGCGCAGCAGGCGACCGGCTCGGCCGGGTTGTTCGTGCTGCTGTTCAGCGCGCAGTCGCCCTCGTCGCAGATCCCCTCGTTCGCGACCCTGGTCGGCCTGCTGGGTCCGCTGCTGGGGATCGCGTTCGGGTTCGACGCGATCAACGGCGAGCGCTCCGAGCGGACCCTCCCACGCCTGGTGGCACAGCCGATCCACCGCGACGACGTGATCAACGGGAAATTCGCCGCGGGGATCGCGGCGATCGGACTCGTGCTGGCGGCGATCACGGTGCTGGTGTCCGGGTTCGCGTTCTTCGAGCTGGGGATCGTCCCGAGTCCGGACGACGTGGCCCGCGTGGTGGCCTGGGTGGCGGTCACGATCATCTACGTCGGGTTCTGGCTGGCGTTCGCGATGCTGTGCTCCGTCGTGCTCCGCCGGGCGGCCACCTCCGCGCTGGCCGCCATCTCGGTCTGGCTGGTGCTGACGCTGTTCGCGTCGTTGCTCACCGGCATCGCGGCCGGCGTCCTGTCGCCCGTCCCGTCGAACCCGACGCTCGACCAGCAGGTGGCCAACGCGCAGCTGCAGCTGGACCTGTCGCGGATCTCGCCGGGCGAGCTGTACGGCGAGGCGACGGCCTACCTGCTCGATCCGAGCGTGCAGACGGTGGGGATCATCCTGCCGTCGCAGCAGAGCGCCGCCGCGCTGCCGTCGATCCTCCCGTTCGAGCAGAGCCTGCTGCTGGGCTGGCCGCAGGGTGTGGCGCTGGTGGCGCTCACGGTCGTCTGCTTCGGGCTCGGGTACGTCGCGTTCATGCGCCAGGAGGTCCGCGCCTGACGTCACGCGCCGAGCAGCGCCCGCACCTCGTGGGCGATCTGCACGTCCTCGCGGGCGGCGATCACGAGCGTGGTCACGAATGACCCGGGGGCCGAGACGTCCCGGTCGCCGGTCCCCGTCCGGTTGGCGTCCTGGTCGATCGCCACGCCCAGGAACGCCAGCCCGTCGGCCGCGCACTCCCGGATCGCCGGCGCGTTCTCGCCGACCCCGCCCGTGAACACCAGCGTGTCGAGCCCGTCCATCGCCGCAGCCATGCCCGCGATCTGCGCCCGGAGCCGGTGCAGGTAGACGCCCAGCGCCACCGCCGCGTCCCGGTCGCCCGCGCCGGCCCGCGCCAGGATCGCCCGCATGTCGGCCGTCCCGGTGAGCCCGAGCAGGCCCGACCGGTGCTCGAGCGCGGCCGCGAGCTCGGCCGGAGGCAGCCCCACGTGCTCCTCCAGCCAGAGCACGAGGCCCGGATCCACGGACCCGGACCGGGTCGCCATGACCAGCCCCTCGAGCGGGGTGAACCCCATGGTGGTGTCGACCGAGCGGCCGCCCCGCACCGCGGCCAGCGAGGCGCCCGCGCCCAGGTGGCAGGTGACGATGCGCAGTTCCTCGATGGTCCGCCCCAGCAGCTCGGCGGCTCGCCGCGACGCGTACGCGTGCGAGAGGCCGTGGAAGCCGTAGCGGCGCAGGTCCCAGCGCTCCCGCCACTCCCGGGGGAGCGCGTAGGTCGCCGCTTCGGGCGGGATCTCCGCGTGGAACGCGGTGTCGAAGCACGCCACCGCGGGCACGTCCGGGAGCGCCGCGGAGACCACGTCGAGCGCGGCGAGCGACTTGGGCTGGTGGAGTGGCGCAAGGTCGGTCAGCGCCTGGAGCCGGGCGCGCACCGTCGCGTCGACGCGCACCGGCGCGGAGTAGATCCGGCCCCCGTGCACGATCCGGTGGCCGACAGCGTCGATCGGCCCGAACGACGCCAGCACAGGGGGGACGGTGACCTCGTCGGCGTGTCCACGGGGCGCGGGCAGGTCGGCCGTGGCTGCCGTCCGGTCCGCCTCGTCCAGCACGCGGAGCTTC